>JASLGI010000067.1 GCA_030149685.1 Bacillaceae bacterium
GTTTCATTTAAAGAGTCTCCATTTTTATTGAGGCCTACTCCAAGCACTTCTCGTGCACTATCAACGATAATAATATCATTTGTAAGGCGAGGGTCCCAAAGTTGTTCCCACGATTCAAACGTAAAGTCATCATCGAGTAATATTGGGTTGTAAGCGACTCCGACTGTTCCCCAAAAGTATGGAATAGAATATTCATTTTTTGGATCAAATGACCAATCTAAAAAGTACGGATCAATTGATGAAAGGTGAGGAAGCTTTTCGTGTTGAATCGGTAAAAGTAAATCATCTTCTTTCATCATTTCAATCATATACTCAGAAGGAATCGCAATATCATAAGTCGTTCCGCCTTGTTCGATTTTCGCTTTCATTCCTTCGTTAGAATCGAGTGTTTCATAAATGACTTGAATATTCGTTTCTTTTTCGAATTGGTGAATAATATCAGGATCGATGTAATCGCCCCAATTGTATAAAGTAATTGATTCACCCGTAGATGTCGTATTAGAAGCGTTCAACTTCATCGATAATCCGAGTAATCCGAAAGCGAGTAAAGTAATTAAAGTAAGTCGAAAAGTAACAGACTTCATTAAACGCTCCCTCCTTTACGTTGCGCACGAAGTCGTAACGCGTGGTATCCGAGAACGAGTGCGACAGTGACGAGGAAAATAATCGCACTTAATGCGTTGATTGTTAAAGATACTCCCGTTCGTGCCATTGAATAAATCTCGACAGAAAGTGTCGTAAACCCGTTTCCTGTGACGAAAAATGTCACCGCGAAATCGTCGAGTGAATACGTTAATGCTAAGAAAAAACCTGCCCAAATTCCCGGTTGAATAAATGGCAAGATCACTCGGAATAAGACGTCTTTTGCACTTGCCCCGAGGTCACGCGCGGCGTCGATCAATGTCGGACTCATATCATAGAGTTTTGGTAAAATCATTAAGACGACGATTGGAATACTAAACGCGATATGAGAAAGCAATACAGAAATAAAACCGAGCTGAATGCCGAGAAATGTAAATAAAATTAAAAACGATGCCCCGATAATGACATCTGGACTAACGATCAATACGTTGTTTAACGATAAATAAAGTTCCCGGCGTCTTTTTTGTTTTGTAAAATAAATCGCAAGCGCTCCTATGATTCCTAAAATCGTTGAAACGACAGCTGATAATAAAGCGATGACGACAGTTTGTAAAACGATGACGAGTAGTCGCTTATCTTGGAACAATTCGACGTAATGTTTCAAAGAAAAAGAACGGAAATTTGCCATCGACTCACCGGAATTAAATGAATACATAATTAAAAAAACGATCGGTGCGTACAATAAGAAAAAGACGAAGGCGAGATATACTTTTTGGCTGAATGTGATTTGTTTCATCGTCCTCCACCTTCCTTCGTCGTTGTTACTTTCATAACGAGAAACATCGTAACAATTAAGAACATCGCAATTGCAGACCCCATGCCCCAGTTTTGTGTGACGAGGAATTGTTGTTCAATCGCAGTTCCGAGTGTCATTACTTTGTTTCCAGCAATGAGTCGCGTCACCATAAATAATGACAATGCAGGAATGAATGTTACTTGAATACCTGCTTTAATACCGTCAGCTGTTAAAGGAAGAACGACTTTTCGAAATGTTGTCCATCGACTTGCCCCGAGGTCGCGTGCAGCTTCAATAAATGTCGGATTGAGTTCATTCATCGCATTAAAAATAGGTAAAATCATAAACGGAATAAAAATGTATACTGCGACTAAAATAAAACTCATACTCGTAAATAAAAGTTGAGGAGCTTCGATGCCGAAAGATTGAATCACAGCAGCGACGAGTCCATTTTTACTTAACAGTCCGATAAATGCATAGGTTTTTAACAACAGGTTTAACCAAGACGGAATAATAATGAATAAAAGCCATAACTCTTTATATTTTGTTTTCGTTAAAATATAAGCCGTTGGATAAGCGATCAACAATGTAATGACTGTAATGATGACAGCATAAAAGAATGAATATAACGCTAATGTTAAATAAGTCGATGTGAAAAAGTTAGCGTAATGACTGAGCGTGAAATGTCCTTCATAGTCAGTAAAAGAATAATAACCGACGAGAATGATCGGAATAATGACGAATAGTAAAATCCATGCGACGTAAGGGACGGTGTACAGTTGTTTAAAACGAGATTGGTACATTTAATCGCCTCCATACGTTTCCATTCGTAAATCAAACGCTTCTTCCGATTCATTTTTCCGCATGATGTGTAGGTCTTCATCAATGAATGAAAGTCCAATTTTTTCACCTACACGCACTTTTTGAGTAGAGTGTACGAGCCATTCATTCTCGTAATCATCTTTTGTTTTAATTTCATAATGTACCCCGCGGAAAAGTTGAGAAGTCACTGTAACAGGTACTTTCCCTTTTTCGACAGGTACAATTTTTAAATCTTCTGGTCGAATGACGACGTCGACTTTTTCATTCGGTTGTACGCCACCGTCTACACAAGGAAATTCACGTCCGTTAAAACGTACGAGATAGTCTCGAACCATTTCACCAGAAATAATATTGGATGCTCCGATGAAACTAGCGACGAATGGATTGATCGGCTCATCGTAAATGTCGGTTGGAGAACCTGATTGCGCGATTTCTCCATTTTGAATGACGAAAATTTCATCACTCATCGCGAGCGCTTCTTCTTGGTCGTGCGTGACGAAGACGAATGTTTTACCGAGCTTTTGTTGCAAAGAACGCAATTCTCCTTGCATCGCTGTACGAAGCTTTAAGTCAAGTGCAGATAAAGGTTCGTCGAGTAAAATCAACTCACTATCATTGACGATTGCGCGTGCGATAGCGACCCGTTGCCGCTGACCACCAGACATATCAGTAATTTCTCTATTTTCGAAATCTTCTAAACTTACGAAGCGTAAAGCTTCTTTTACTCTTTTTTGAATCTCTTTTTCATCGAGTCGTTGAATTCTTAACCCGAAGGCGATGTTTTCAAAAACGTTTAAATGAGGAAATAGCGCATAGTCTTGAAAAACTGTATTTACAGGACGTTCATTTGGCGCAAGACCATTCATTTTTTTCCCTTCAATATAAATCGTACCTTCTGTCGGTTGTAAAAATCCCGCAATTAAACGTAAGATCGTCGTTTTTCCACAACCTGAAGGACCGAGCAATGTGTAAAACTTACCACGTTCTAATGAAAAGCTAATTTCTTTTAAAATATGTGTGTTTTCATTGTAACTAAGAGATACGCGGTCGAATACTACGATAGATGATGTCATCGCAATCCCTCCCTTTAACGGATTCATTCCCTCGTGTTTTTTCGATAAACGTAAAAAGTATGAGAGCGCACTTAATTATACAAAAAATGAAAGGAAAATCAATCATTTTTTCGCGTTCTTCTAAGCTTTATAATTGTCTGCGTTGCGTCGTTTGTTTGACTAATGTATGATATTGATGTGATAAATAAATAATAGATTATAATAATTATTATTTACGAGTCATTATTGTTGAAAGTGTGAAATCTTTTTGTTATTATAAAAGTATAAGTAATTACAAAGAATATTTGGAGGTAATTTTATTATGTCAAAACGTTTAGTTAATAAACCAGCACCATCATTTACGATGCCAGCAGTTATGCCAGATAAGTCATTCGGTGAAGTAAGCTTAAAAGATAACATGGAAGCAGGAAAGTGGACAGTACTTTTCTTCTATCCAATGGACTTCACTTTTGTTTGTCCAACAGAAATTATCGCTATGTCACAGAACTACGATAAATTTAAAGAGTTAAACGCTGAAATTATCGGTGCTTCAACAGATACGATCCATACACACTTAGCTTGGATCAACACACCACTCGAAGATAACGGAATTGGTCAATTACGTTACCCACTCGCAGCGGATACAAACCACCAAGTAGCAAAAGACTACGGTGTATTAATTGAAGAAGAAGGAGTTGCACTTCGTGGTCTCTTCATCATCGACCCAGAAGGTGAAATGCAATATCAAACAGTCTTCAACAAAGATGTAGGTCGTGACGTAAACGAAACATTACGTGTTCTTGAAGCTTTACAAACTGGTGGACTTTGCCCAGCAAACTGGAAACCAGGCGAAGACTTACTATAATTTAAAAAAAGGTGTCCTTCGGGGCATCTTTTTTTATTTGTCGCTTTTCTGAAATGGCTATGATATTAGTTGGCGGGAATGTTCATTCGTGATACGATGAACGAAAATGGACAGAAAGAAAGTGACAGTATGAGGAAAGAATTTGCAGTGATTGGATTGGGTCGGTTAGGTGGTAGTATTGTGAAAGAGCTCGTATCTTTAGGAGCTCACGTCATGGCGATTGATATTTCGCAAGATAAGGTAGATGACTATGCACAAATTGCTACTCAAGCAGTAGTTGCTGATACAACTGATGAAGCGGTGCTACAATCACTCGGCATTAAACATTTTGAACATGTCGTTGTAGCGATTGGTGAAAATATTCAATCGAGTATTTTAACGACACTTCTATTAAAGGAATTAGGTGTGCCTCGAATTACTGTAAAAGCTCAAAGTGACAATCATGAAAAAGTGTTAATTAAAATTGGCGCCGATCAAGTTGTTCATCCAGAACGAGACATGGGACGTCGATTAGCAAATAATATGTTATCTAATAACATTCTCGATTATTTAGAGTTATCTGATGAATATTCAATTGTGGAAATCCAAGCACATGATCGTTTTATAGGACAAACATTGATTGAATTAGATATTCGCGCGCGGTACGGTGTCAATATTGTAGCGATTAAAAGAGATGGTCATTTAATTGTTTCGCCTCAAGCCGTTGAGCAAATACGAGGAGACGATATTTTAATTGTCATCGGTTCTGATATGGACATTCATCACTTTGAGCAGCAAACAGCTCATCTATAAAAATAAATAACGAAAAGGCTTGAGTCACTAAGTACTCAAGCCTTTTTCTTATCGAAACATTTTCGTATTATTCATTTGTTTCTTTTTTAGATTGTTCGCCGCCTACTTCTAAGATGACAGGTAAGATCATCGGACGACGTTCAGTTTTGTCAAATAAATATGGACTTAATGTATGAATGATTTCATTTTTCATTTTATGTGCATCAAATGCTTCTTTTTCCATCATTTTATACATTTTTCGTTTCAACATACGTTGCGCTTCATGAATCATCGATCCAGACTCACGCATGTAGACGAATCCACGAGAAATAATATCAGGTCCTGCTACAATTTTTTTCTTGTTCGTGTCAACAGTAGCAACGACGATGACAAGGCCATCTTCTGATAATACTTTACGGTCGCGCAATACGACGTTTCCGATATCGCCGATACCACTACCATCAATGTAAACATCACCTGCAGGGATGCGTCCAGCTACACGAGCTGTGTCTTCTGTTAATGCTAAGACATCTCCATTTGTGAGTAAGTGGCAGTTTTCTTCTTTAACATCACATGAAACACCGAGTTCTGCGTGCTTTTTCATCATACGGTATTCTCCGTGAATTGGCATAAAGAATTTAGGTTTCATTAAGCGAAGCATTAATTTTTGCTCTTCTTGTGAACCGTGACCTGACGTGTGGATGTTGCTAAGTGGTCCGTGAATAACTTCTGCTCCTGCTCGGAACAAGGAGTTAATTGTTCGGTTTACACTTAAACGGTTTCCAGGAATAGGTGATGAAGAGAAAATAACTGTATCACCAGGTTGGATTGACACTTGACGGTGAGTTCCGTTAGCGATTCGTGACAATGCGGCCATTGGCTCACCTTGACTACCTGTACATAAGATCATCGCTTCATTAGAAGGAAGACGGTTTAATGTTTTAGCATCGATAAATAAATCATCAGGTGCGTTAATATAGCCAAGTTCGCGACCAATCGTAATAGAGTTATCCATACTACGACCAAATACAGCAACTTTACGACCGAAGTATTGCGCAGCATCAATTACTTGTTGTAAGCGGTGAATATTCGATGCAAATGTTGCGAATATAATTCGGTTGTCGACGTTTCGGAAAATGTCTTCGATACTCTCTCCTACTTTGCGTTCAGACATCGTAAAGTTAGGGATTTCTGCGTTTGTACTATCTGATAAAAGACAGAGTACACCTTCATCTCCGAGTTGTGCCATTTTCGCTAAGTTTGCAGGCTCGCCTACAGGTGTGAAGTCGAATTTGAAGTCACCTGTATGGACGATGTTTCCAGAAGGAGTTTTAACAACAACACCATAAGCGTCTGGAATACTATGAGTAGTTGTGAAAAAGGATACAGACGTTTTTCTGAATTTAAAAACATCTTCTTCTGAAAATTCGATGAGCTTTGTCGAGCGAAGTAATCCATGCTCTTCTAATTTGTTACGGAGTAGTCCGAGTGCTAACTTACCACCATAAACTGGAACGTTTACTTGCTTTAATAAGTAAGGGATTCCTCCAATATGGTCTTCGTGACCGTGTGTAACGAAAAGACCTTTGATCTTGTCTTCATTACGTTTTAAAAACGTGTAATCCGGAATGACATAATCAATTCCGAGTAAATCGTCATCTGGGAATTTAATCCCTGCATCAATTAAAATAATTTCATCTTGGAATTGAACACCGTAAGTGTTCTTACCGATTTCACCTAGTCCGCCTAAAGCGAAAACGGCTGTTTCGTTATTTTTTATAATTTTCATTATAAGTCTTCAACCTGAACAATCTCGAAGTCATCAGATGCACGTTCATATTTTAAATGCTCGCCTTCAAGCTCTTGAATAAATTCCACTTGAATTGGTAAAGCATAAAGTTTCTCACGAACTTCGCTATCTGATTTTGCTTCCACGTACATCGCTTTCGTATTTTCGCGGACTGGTACTTCGACGACGTGATCTTGATATAAAACTTTGTAAATCATGCATAACTCTCCTTTATAAAACGTTCATTCATCATTCTCTATATAATATCATGCTTACAAGCTAAAAGAAAGAAAAGGAAACAAATAACGAAAAAGCGAGGGGCGTTTGCCCTCTCGCTTTTTTGTTTAGTTGAAAAATGTGTTCGGTTGAACGACTTTTTCCATATTTAAAAATGGTTGGTTTTTGTCAATACGATCGAAAAATAAAATGCCGTCTAAATGATCAAGTTCGTGTTGGAAAGCAATTGCTGGAAGTCCGCGTAGTCGCTTTGTAAATTTCTCGCCGTTTTCATCATACGCTTCAATTGTAATTCGTGCATAACGTGGAACATGTCCTTCGACGGGACGATCGACTGATAAACAACCTTCGCCTGTGTCTAAGTAATCCGTTTCAACGGAATGGCTAATAATTTTAGGGTTGATGGCAATCATACTTTCTTCAATGTTTCCTTCTTCGTCTTCAATGTGAAGAGCGAAAATTCGTTTAGAGACATTGATTTGAGGAGCAGCAAGACCGATTCCTGGACGAAGATCATATTTTTCAATCATTTCTTCATCTTGGCTATTTTGTACATACTCCATAATGTCGAGAGCAATTTGTTTATCTTCTTCAGATAAAGGGAGCTCTACTTCTTTTGCTACTTTTCGTAATGTTGGATGTCCTTCGCGAATAATATCATCCATTAAAATCATTGTTATCGACTCCTTGTAAAATATGTTTACGTACGTACTAGTATAACTGAAAAAAAGAGAGAAGAAATAAAAGTTCACTCGAATTCATGAAAAAGTGTTAAATAGAGAAAAGAGTGAAGAAAAAGTAAGGATTTGATAAGATGAATGAAAGCGTTTGAAAATAGATAGAAAGGGAAAAGAAGTATAGAAGGATACAATCAAAGTAAACAGAACTGTTCTATAACATAAGAAAAGTTGTACTAACACAGTTTTGATTTTGTTTGAAAGAGAATAAAAAGAACTAACCTTTACATATCAAAGGGTTGACAACTAAAATAAGAGAATATACAATTGGTCTATAACTAAGTTGTTTCGTTTTAATTTCAAAGACACTAATACAGTTTATATAAAGGAGAGGTGTAACATGGCGAAAAAAGAACAACAAGTTTTCGACGCTGTACAGACACTTGAAGAAATTGAATCAAAATTTGAAATGGTACAAATTTTAGATGAAGAAGGAAATATCGTAAATGAAGATTTAATGCCAGACTTAACAGATGAGGAACTTGTCGAGTTAATGGAACGAATGGTTTACACGCGTATGCTTGACCAACGTTCGATTTCATTAAATCGTCAAGGGCGACTCGGATTCTACGCACCGACAGCAGGACAAGAAGCTTCACAACTCGCTTCTCATTTTGCAACAGAAAAAGAAGATTTTATTTTACCAGGGTATCGTGATGTGCCACAAATTTTATTCCACGGATTATCATTAGAGAAAGCCTTTTTATGGTCACGTGGTCACTACGGTGGCGGAGATATTGAAGAAGGGTTAAATGTTTTCCCACCACAAATTATTATCGGTGCTCAATACGTTCAAGCAGCAGGTATTGCACTCGGATATAAAAAACGTGGTACGAAAGCGATCGCCCTCACATATACAGGAGATGGCGGAACGTCACAAGGGGACTTCTACGAAGGAATTAACTTTGCCGGCGCTTATGATGCACCAGCAGTATTCATTATTCAAAATAACCAATACGCGATTTCAACACCGCGTGAATTACAGACACGTGCGAAAACACTCGCTCAAAAAGGTGTCGCAGCAGGAATTCCAAGTATTTTAGTCGATGGAATGGACCCGCTTGCAGTTTACAAAGTGACGAAAGAAGCGCGCGACCGTGCAATCAATGGAGAAGGACCTTCATTAATTGAAACGATGTGTTACCGTTACGGACCACATACGATGGCTGGAGACGATCCGACACGTTACCGTACAGAAGAAATTGATGGATATTGGGAGAAAAAAGACCCGCTTATTCGCTTCCGTATTTTCTTAGAGCAAAAAGGACTCTGGGACGAGAAGAAAGAAGAAGCAGTGATTGAACGCGCGAAAGAAGATGTAAAACAAGCGATTAAAAAAGCAGACCAAGCACCAAAACAGAAAGTAAGCGACTTTATTAAGTTTATGTTTAAAGGTGACTTACCGAAAAACTTACAAGAACAACTAGCATACTATGAAGCAAAGGAGTCGAAATAATATGGCACAGATGACGATGATTCAAGCAATTACAGATGCAATGCGTGTAGAGCTAGAACGCGACGAAAACGTTTTAGTATTTGGAGAAGACGTAGGTAAAAACGGAGGAGTATTCCGTGCAACAGAAGGTTTACAAGAAACATTTGGGGAAGAACGTGTATTTGACACGCCACTTGCAGAATCAGGAATCGGAGGACTGGCAATCGGTTTAGCATTAACAGGCTTCCGTCCAGTAATGGAAATTCAATTCTTTGGTTTCTTATATGAAGTAATGGACTCGATCAGCGGACAAATGGCCCGTCAATCATTCCGCACAGCTGGTCAAATGAACTCGCCGGTAACGATTCGTTCACCATTCGGTGGAGGAGTTGCGACGCCAGAAATGCACGCAGATAGTTTAGAAGGAATCGTTGCGAGTCAGCCAGGGTTGACAGTCGTTATTCCATCGACTCCGTATGATGCGAAAGGGTTACTCATTTCAGCCATTCGTGATGAAAACCCAGTCGTTTTCTTAGAGCATATGAAATTGTATCGTTCATTCCGTGAAGAAGTTCCGGAAGGGGAATATACAATTCCACTCGGAAAAGCAGATGTGAAACGTGAAGGAACAGATATTACATTGATCGCTTACGGAGCAATGGTTCACGAAAGTTTAAAGGCAGCAGAAATGCTCGAAGAAGAAGGGTATTCAGCAGAAGTGATCGACTTACGTACAGTTCAACCGTTAGATGTCGATACGATTGTTGAATCTGTCCAAAAAACGAACCGTGCAGTCGTTGTACAAGAAGCACAAAAACAGGCAGGAATTGCAGCGAATGTCGTTGCTGAAATTACGGAACGTGCAATTTTACATTTAGAAGCACCAGTAATGCGTGTAACAGCACCAGATACAATTTATCCATTTGCTCAAGGTGAAAACTTATGGTTGCCAGATGCAAACGATATTGTAGAACGTGCAAAAGAAGTATTAACATTTTAATGTTAAAAAACGAATGAAAGGGTGAAGGAAAGTGGCTTTTGAATTTAAATTACCAGATATCGGTGAAGGAATTCACGAAGGTGAAATTGTCAAATGGTTTGTAAAAGAAGGCGATACGATCGAAGAGGATGATACATTGCTTGAAGTACAAAACGATAAATCCGTCGTTGAGATCCCATCGCCTGTTGATGGAACAGTAGAAGAGATTGTCGTTAGCGAAGGAACAGTAGCGATTGTCGGAGATGTGTTGATCCGTATCGATGCACCAGGATATGAAGCACCAGAAGAAGAGGAAGAAGAAAAAGAAGAACTAAAAGAAGAACCGAAACAAGAGCAGGAAAAAGAAGAAAAAAAAGAAGTGCCTTCGAAAGACCCGAAAAGTTTCAAAGGACCGAACCGAGTAATTGCGATGCCAAGCGTTCGAAAATACGCACGCGACAACGACGTCGACATTACAGAAGTGACGGGAACAGGGAAGAACGGGCGCGTCTTGAAAGACGATATCGACGCATTTTTATCGGGCGATGTCGTTGAAAAACAAAATGATGAGCAAGCAACGTCGCAAGAGACGCCAACACGTGATATACTAGGAACTGGGGATTTCCCAGAAACTCGCGAAAAAGTATCAAGTATCCGAAAAGCGATTGCCAATGCGATGGTGAATTCGAAACGTACGATTCCACACGTTACATTACTTGATGAAGTAGATGTAACAAAATTAGTTGAACATCGTCGAGCATTTAAGGAAGCTGCGGCTGAACGTGACGTGAAACTTACATATTTACCATATGTAGTAAAAGCTCTCGTTGCAACATTACGCAAGTTCCCACAATTGAATACATCACTTGATGATGAAACAGACGAACTTATTCAAAAACATTATTATAATATCGGGATCGCAGCGGATACAGACCGCGGTTTACTCGTACCAGTGATTAAACATGCAGATCGTCTTTCTGTCTTTGAAACAGCAGGAGTGATCGGAGAGCTTGCAACGAAAGCTCGCGATGGAAAATTAATGCCGAATGAAATGAAAGGCGCATCATGTACGATTACAAATATCGGATCAGCAGGTGGCCAATGGTTCACACCGGTTATTAACCATCCAGAAGTAGCAATTTTAGGAATTGGACGTATCGCGGAGAAACCAGTCGTGAAAAATGGTGAAATTGTACCCGCACCTATGTTAGCATTATCATTAGTATTTGATCACCGGGTAATCGACGGAGCTACAGGTCAACAGGCGATGAATTACTTAAAAGAGCTCCTCGCAAACCCACAACTATTATTAATGGAGGCGTAAAAGATATGGTAGTAGGAGATTTTCCAGTAGAAGTAGACACACTTGTAGTAGGTTCAGGTCCAGGAGGGTATGTTGCAGCGATTCGTGCAGCGCAACTCGGACAGAAAGTAACGATTGTTGAGAAAGACGAATTAGGAGGAGTATGTTTAAACGTTGGATGTATTCCATCAAAAGCAATGATTTCAGTAGGAGAACGTTACCAAGAAGCAAAAAATGCTGACGTAATGGGTATTACTGCAGAAAATGTTGCACTCGATTTCTCAAAAGTACAAGAGTACAAAAACTCAGTTGTTAAACGTTTAACAGGTGGTGTTGAAGGACTCCTTAAAGGGAACAAAGTAGAAATCGTTAAAGGAGAAGCTTACTTCTCAGGCGAAGATACAGTACGTATTATGAATGAAGATTCAGCACAAACGTACAAGTTCAAAAATGCAATTATCGCAACAGGATCACGTCCAATTGAAATTCCAGGATTTGCATTTTCAGATCGCGTATTAAGTTCGACGGGAGCACTTGCATTAGAAGAGCGCCCAGAGAAACTCGTCGTTATCGGTGGAGGTTATATCGGTGCAGAACTCGGTTCAGCATTTGCAAACCTCGGAACTGAAGTGACAATTCTCGAAGGTGGAAAAGACATCTTAGCAGGATTCGAAAAACAAATGACATCTGTCGTTAAAAAATCGATGAAAAAACAAGGTGTTGAAATCGTTACTGAAGCTTTAGCACAAGGTGTTGAAGAAACAGATAACGGAGTGAAAGTAACTTACGAAGCAGGCGGAAAAGAAGAAACAGTTGAAGCTGACTACGTACTCGTTACAGTAGGTCGTCGTCCAAACACAGACGAAATTGGTTTAGAGCAAATCGGTATTAAAATGACAGATCGAGGATTAATTGAAGTAGATAAGCAAGGTCGTACAAACCTTCCAAATATCTACGCAATCGGTGATATCGTTGAAGGACCACAACTTGCTCATAAAGCTTCATATGAAGCAAAAGTTGCTGCAGAGGCAATCGCAGGACAAAAATCAGAAGTAGACTACTTAACAGTACCAGCAGTTTGCTTTACATCACCAGAACTTGCAACAGTCGGTCTTACAGAAGCACAAGCGAAAGAAGAAGGCTACGACGTTGTTACTGGTAAATTCCCATATGCAGCAAACGGACGTGCAATTGCACTTGATGCAACTGACGGTTTCGTGAAAATTGTTGCACGTAAAGAAGACGGCTTAGTACTCGGTGGACAAATCGTTGGAGCAAACGCTTCAGATTTAATCGCAGAGTTCGGTTTAGCTGTTGAAACGGGAGTTACATTAGAAGATATCGCAATGACAATCCACGCTCACCCAACACTTGGTGAAATTACGATGGAAGCAGCAGACGTTGCGTTAGGTAAACCAATTCACATTATGTAATATGTTCATGTATATAAAAAATACCGCCTATGTTCGAGATAGGCGGTATTTTTTCATCACTATTATTAAAGGAGGCGTTACGTATGAACTTTCATACGAGAGTAACAGAAATATTCGGAATTGAATATCCTATTGTCCAAGGTGGACTCGCCCACTTAGCATATGCTGATTTAGCGAGTGCAGTTTCAAATGCTGGAGGACTCGGTCAAATTACGGCGATGAGTTTAGAGTCTCCGGAAGCATTAAAAGAAGAAATCCGCAAAACACGCGAAAAAACAGATCGTCCATTTGGCGTAAACTTTGCCATAGGTAGTCATGGACGTCCCTATGAACATATGTTAGACGCAGCTCTTGAAGAAGGTGTGAAGATTATATCTGTAACTGGTGGCAATCCCGTGCCATTTTTTGAACGACTTCAAGGCAAAGATGTGAAAACTTTAGTGCTCGTTTCTGAAGCTCGTCATGCACAAAAAGCAGAAAGTCTTGGAGCGGATGCTGTAATGGTTGTCGGTCACGAAGGGGGAGGACATTTAGGGCGAAAAGATGTCGGTACATTCGTTTTAATCCCTCAAGTTGTTGACGCTGTCGATATTCCTGTAATTGCATCAGGAGGAATTGGAGATGGACGAGGCTGGATGGCTGCTCATGCATTAGGTGCTGAAGGGATTGAAATGGGTACACGTTTTATTGCAACGAAAGAATGTGTTGCGGCTAGTGAAGCGTATATCAATAAAATTTTAGCGAGTGAATCTGCTGATACAGTCGTTGTCAAACGTTCAATTGGAGCACCAGCGCGCGCATTACGTAGTGAATGGACAGAAAAAATTTTAGAAATCGAAGAAAAAGATCC
Organism: Bacillaceae bacterium; assembly: GCA_030149685.1. Next base: position 13,652 of record JASLGI010000067.1, read on the forward strand.
AACATATGAAGCGTTAAAAGATTATATTAGTGGACAAGCAAACCAACGTTTTATCCATGATGGAAAAGAAGAAGAAGGATATGGTTGGGCAGGACAAGTTGTTGGATTGATTCATGATGTACCAACAGTTGAAGAGCTTTTCACTCGTATGCGAAAAGAAGCATTAGCAATTCGAGAGCAATGGTCAAAATAATGGAGGAAAAGAATGAAACAGTATAATTACCCAATCGATGCAGATTGGTCGATGGAAGAAATTATTGAAGTGACAAATTTCTTCAATAAAATTGAAGATGCTTATGAAGCAGAAGTTGCGGCAGAAGATGTAATAGCTGCTTATCGTGCGTTTAAACGAATAGTGCCATCAAAAGCGGAAGAGAAAACGTTGTTCCGTGAATTTGCAGCAAGTAGTAGTTATGAAAGCTACCCTGTCGTTAAGCGTGCAAAAGAAGGTCAATCTCCTATTACTATGAAAGAGGGGCGCCGTTAATGGTGCTTCCTCTTTCTTTTTCTGGCGTTTTTCAGAAGTGAGTAATTTGTATGTATCCAAATATCGTCCATGAAAAAACTAGAAAGCATTCGCGCTTTCTAGTTTTTGCATTGTAAGTGTTCTTGAATAATCGTTTGATGAATGTGTCGATTCGCGACGATAAATGTTTCTGTACCGAGTAAAGAGAGCGATTCGCCTTTCATTGTTGTTGCAATAGCGCCTACTTCACGTGCGATGATCATTCCACCAGCGATGTCCCAAGGTGCAAGTCGCATCGATAAATAAGCGTCAATTCGCCCAGAAGCAACGTAAGCGAGTTCGAGTGCTGCAGAACCATAAGAACGAGTTCCTCGCACTCGGCGGATCAGTTCAATGATCGGTTCATGCTCAACGTATGGATTCGGAGCGACCCAACGAGCATTCATTCCGACAATTGCTTCGTCTAACGAAGTCGGTTCTAAGAGAGGGAGTCTTTCATCGTTAAAATAAGCTCCTTCATCTTTCATAGCATAATAAAAATCATCTCGCATGACATCGTAAATGTATCCGAGCATACCGATACCATTTATATAAACACCGACAGAAATGGCAAAGTTTCTTCGTTGATGAACGAAATTCATTGTGCCATCGATTGGATCGATAAACCAAACGATGCCATCGAGTGAAGTTACTTCGTCACCGAATCCTTCTTCGCCAACGATTCGATGATCAGGAAAATCCGCTCGAATTCTTTCAATGAAAAACTGTTCAATTTCTTTATCGATATTTGTGACTAAATCGTCCGCATCCGATTTTGTATCGACATCAATCGTTGAATAAAACGAGACACGAATTCGGTGTCCCGCTTCTTTAATTAATGATTTTGCATATTTATCTAAACTACCCCAGTTCATGACGACACCATCCTTTAAAGGCCATTATATCATAGAATAGTGTGAAGTCGTGCTAAACGATTGCCCTTGACGTTCTAATACGTAGCACATTTTTTGGAGACGGATTTTGCTCTGTTCAATTTGTATTTCTTCCTCGTTTTGTAATGCGTCAAAGAGATAGAGAAGCTCCCGGTCAATAGCTTCAATAAAAAATTGTGTAGATGAAAAATGTTGATCGACTGTTTGCATAATAATCCCTACTTTCTATTGTTCAATTAGTTCTATTATTCCCGGAGATTTGATAGACTAAACGAGAAAAGAAAGGTGAATGAGATGACATATTGGACAGAAGAAGATTTTCACGTATTTGAAGTAGAAGGATTACAACCTCGAATGAATGCTTTACAGACGATTGTACAACCAAAATTTCGGGCACTAGGAGAACATTTTTCTTTATATTTTTCATCACTCGGTAGAGGAGAGTTTTTCCCGCACGTTGCAAAGCATGCTCGTCGCACAGTTAATCCTCCGAATGATAGTTGGGTTGCTTTTGCCCCATCGAAAAGAGGATATAAGGCATTGCCTCATTTTCAGATAGGTTTATGGGATGATCGCCTATTTTTAACGCTTTGTGTCATTTATGAAAACGATGATAAAAAAGGAATTGCTGAACGATTAGCGCAAGCTCAAGTACTTCAACAATTACCTGGAGAGTTTGTTTTATACGGAGATCATACGAAAAAAGAAGCTTCAACGATTGAAGAATTAGGAAATAAAGGGATTGAGCACTTACTGACTCGTTTACAAGACGTGAAGAGTGCAGAGCTCGTCGTCGGCTGTATGTTAACGAAAGAACAAGCGGTTCAATACGATGAGCAAAGCTTTATTGCAATGGCTGAAGAAACTTTTCATTTACTATGGCCTGTTTATGAAGAAATGACTCGTTAAAAAGAAGCGAAAATAAAACGTAGCAAAACCGAGTAACCATTTATTTTCAAAAAAATAGATACTAGTTTTTATCTTTGTGTACAATTCCTTTAGATTTGTATGTAAGACGTGACACTTACTAGTCACTTTTGAAAGGTTGTTATGCTATTAAAAAAAGACACTTGAATGTTCAATCATTCAAGTGTCTTTCGTTGTTTTGAGTTTCTTAAAATATTATCGTTTTTTACGAATCATGTCGTATTTTTTCACTGGTGTTTCAACTTTCATTTTTAAAATCATCATTGCATGTTTTGCTCGGTCGATCGGTTCGCCATCTTCATCCCACATTTCAGTCACTGTTTCGTACGCATGTGAGAAGCCTGGCCCGTAAAACTCGATTTCGTCGCCGACACCGAAGTTATTACGTTGACGAATAGTTGCGATGCTCGTTTCAGGATCGTAGTCAAGCACTTCTCCTACGAATTGATAACGAGGGATTTTACGAGGTTTTCCGAAAAGTTGCTCGTTTTCTGTCGGTGTTCCCCAGTAGAATCCACTTGCGAGTTCACGTTGGGCAACTTTCCATAATTCATCTTCCCATTCTTCGTTGAAGACGTAGTTATCAGGGTCTGCACAATATGCATCTACTGCTGCACGGTACACGTTCGATACAGTAGATACGTAGTGAATCGATTTCATACGACCTTCGATTTTTAAGCTATGAACGCCTGCCTCTACAAGTTCCGGAATGTGGCGGATCATCGCCATATCGACAGAACTCATAGAGAATGCTTCAAGCTCTTCTTCTGACATACCTGCTAAATGTGAGTTTTTCTCGCCTGGTTCAGGCATTTCAAAAATATCGTATTTCCAACGGCATGATTGTGAACATCCGCCGCGGTTTGCGTCACGGTCTGACATGTAGTTTGAAAGTACGCATCGACCAGAATATGAAATACACATCGCGCCGTGGATGAATACTTCGATTTCAACATCTGTATTTTTACGCATTTCTAAAATCTCGTCCATACCTACTTCACGTGCGAGTACGATACGTTCTAAACCTTCGTCTTGCCAGAAGTTTAACGTTTCATAGTTCGTTGCTGAAGCTTGTGTTGATAAGTGGATCGGCAAGCCTGGTGCGCTCATCGCACAAATTTCGATCAATGCTGGGTCAGATACGATGACCGCATCAATTCCGATCTCATGTAATGTTTTGAAGAAATGATCGGCACCTTCTGTATCACCTTCGTGTGCCACCATGTTTGCTGTCACATATACTTTTGCATCGCGTGCGTGTGCAAATTCTACACCTTCACGCATTTCATCAAAGCTGAAGTTACCTGCGCGGCTACGTAATCCGTATGCATCTCCGCCAATAAATACAGCATCTGCTCCGTAAAGAATTGCCATTTTTAATTTTTCAAGCGTACCTGCGGGTGCAAGTACTTCAGGTTTTTGAGTAATGACTCGTTTTGTCATAATTAAAACTCCTTTCAAATAATTAACAAGATTGAATGCTATCTGGGTCTTTTAAGAAGAAACCTTCATCGAGTGTACGTTCAGAAGGGTGAAGGTCGTGTAAACGATTGTTTAAATCTTCTTTTACTTCTTCTGTAAATGTGCCAGCATCTAAATGTGTGCGTGCCTCATCGAATAATTTAGCGATATCAACAAAAGTTGTTCCTTTTGTAAATAAGCCATCGAGTTTCCAATGACGCATATTGATTTCGTAAAGTTTTTCTAATTGCGTCATTAAGTTCACGTCATCAGTTGCGAAAACGTGCGTACCATTGATGTCTTCATAGATTGAATAATGTGTTTCCTCTTTTTTGTTTTCAGATAAGAAAAGTTCACGTTTCTCCATTGATTCTGGTACTTCTTCACCAACATAGTTAAAGTAGTTTTGTACGAGTGGGCGTTTTGATTGGTGAATGCACGTAGCGCCGTATACGAGTACTTCTGTTGGTACTTGTACATCTTCGCTAATTCCTTTTAATTCTTCATACGGAATTTCGCGTGCAAGAACTGCGCCAATCGCTCCGCGTTTCGCCCAGAAGTTTACTTGATTAGAGCTTGTGACCATCGTTTGAGCATCATAAATGAATGGGATATTGATTTCGTTCTTTTGTAACATACGAACGACACCAGGATCACCGATTGTTACAGCATCTACTTGAATACTTTCTAAAAACTGTAAGTAAGGCGTTACTTTTTCAAGGCGGTCGTTATGGAAAAGTGCGTTCATTGAAACGACGACTTCTTTTCCTTTATTATGAGCCATTTCTGTTAACGCTTTTACTTCTTCTTGTGAAAATGAATGTGGAAGACGTAAACCGAAATAATCTTCTCCGATATATAAAGTATCGACTCCTGCATCGAGGAGTTGTTCCGCTTGTTCCATTGATTCAGCCGTGGCAATAAGTTTTACCATCGGGTCA
>JASLGI010000070.1 GCA_030149685.1 Bacillaceae bacterium
CGGTTTGGACAGAAGAAGAAGCGTATGCTGAAGCGGTTCGCTACATTGTCGGTTTTTTCGGAACGATTGAAGGAACGATCCAAAGAGAGCGCGTAGCAGTCGTCGAAGAAGAGCATTATACGTTTACGTTTCATCGGTTCATGAACGGCTACTTTGTTAATCATTCGACGATTCATTGTACGATTTCACGGCGAAGTGGTCGTTTACTCTCTTTACGATGCGATGATGGATTGTACGTTGATCTTCCAAACGATTCATCGATTCAATGGACGAATCGAAAAGTGAAAGACTCATTGAATGAACAGATTAACTGTACGTTGCGTTACGTACTCGATGAAATCGATGAGCGTGGATACGCCGTTTACGTGAAGCAATACGATGTAGGATATGGAAAAAAGGAAATGAATTTGCATGCGTACGATGCGGTGACCGGTCAACCGTGGGTCGTCGATTTGTCTGATGATGATCGTACGCCGTATTCTTTTACGTTTCATTCGAAACGTATGCCGGAACGATAAGACAATAAAAAACTAGAAAAAGTGCTTCAGTCGGTTTTAGGACTGAAGCACTTTTTATTTCGGTCGTCAGTTTTATGTTCGTTGCGTACGCAATGAATCGATTAGTTGTTCTAAGTCTTTCGCCATTTCGGCGAGTCGATGAGCAGAGCGAGTAACTTCTTGCATTGCTTCCCGTTGTTTTTTCGAAACGGTTTCAATATGGTCAGTTTCGTGAGTAGAACGTCTTGCGAGTTCATCAATCGTATCAATTTGCTCGATGAGAGCGTGCAGTTGATCATAGACCGATGCAATTGAAGCTTTTACGCGGGTCGCTTCATTTTCTACTGTATGAATCGACGTGTAAATGTGATGGAACGTTTGTTCAGCTTCCTGAGCGAGTTGTTGCCCTTGTTGGACGACTTGTTCGCTCTTCTCTGCAGTTGTCGTCATCTGTTCTGCAGAGGAAGTAATTTGCTCGACGACTTGTTCTACTGTTTGAGCGGCGTTCGCTGATTGATCGGCTAGTGCTCGAACTTCAGAAGCGACAACAGCAAATCCTTTCCCATGCTCGCCTGCACGTGCTGCTTCAATCGAGGCATTTAAAGCGAGTAAATTCGTTTGAGCAGCTATTTTTTTAATCGTTTGAATCGTTTCGCGAATCATCGATGATTGTTGGCCAAACATTTTAATTTGTTCGACGAGCTCAGTTGTCGTCTGGACGACTGTATTCATTTGTTCGACGACTTGGACGACAGCGGTTGAACCGACCGTCGTTAAATCTTTTGATTGAGCGGATTGTACGTACATGTCGTCTAATGTTTGTTGCATCTCCGTCATATGATGGAGAACGGTAGATGATCGTTTCGTCGTTTGCTCGACGGTCGTCATCTGTTCATCAGCTCCAGAGCGTACGACATCAATCGCTCGCTCCGTTTCTACTGTTCCTTTTTGTACAGCATCACTATGTTGAGTTAAAGTTGCTGATGTTGAAGAAACATTGTGCGACGCATGATCGATTTCTTCTAAGAGTGTCGAGAGTTGTCGCGTCATCGTATTAAATGAGCGACCGAGCTGTTCGAACTCATCATTCGTACGTATCGTGTTTTCAGCAGAAAGGTCACCATTCGTTACAGCCGTCGTCTGTTCGGTTAATTGTTCAATGACTGCTGTCATTTTTCGGCCGAAGCGCGTAGCAATCCATAAGCTACTAACGGTCGCTATAATAATAATGACGAGCATCGTCGTAAAGCTTTTGTTGATCGATTCATCATTCGCTTGAAGGAGTTTGTTAATTTCACCGACTTGTTCATCAGCAATTTCTTTAGCTAAAGAGACGAGTTCACGTGATCCTTGACCGAGTATAGGAAGAGCATTCGTTTCAGCTTCCTCCACTTTTCCGTCGTCAATCGATGAAAGAATGCGTTCATCGATATTTTTTTCCCACGTGCGAAGGTCTGATAAAAATTGATCATATCGTTCATCTTCGAAGGTTGACTTGTCAATTGTTCGAACGACTTCGTTGAGGTCGTCACGAAGTGCTAAGTGATTGTTTCGCATTTGATCATCTTGGTAGAGCATATAACCTCTCATCGCAGCATTTGCTCGTAACGTGAGAAAAGCGACTTCGTTAAAGTCATTAGCAATCGTCTCTTTAAATTGAATGTGAGCACTCATTTTTTTGTTTGAAGATAAATCGTTCATGCCGAGAGCAGAAAGCGCTAATAAAAAAGCGATGACCATTCCAAAGCTAATTTGTAGTTTTTGTTTGACGCTCATTTATTAATCGTTCCTTTCATGAGCCCTCACGAAATGTAGGGTCTAAATATCTTAGAGCAAATTCTTTATTAGAGAGTGGTTCTTCATAAAAGTTACCTTGTCGAATCGAGCAATTTGTCGAATCGAGAAAGTCAGCTTGATGCTCCGTATCTACATGATCTACGAGCAATGGTAAGTTCAATTGGTGTGCTAATTCTACCATTGAACGAATAATGATGCGGTTCGGTCCATTTAAGTTTTGGAGGAACGTATCATCTATCTTAATTTTTGAAATCGGCCAGTTAGGTAGTTGATCGAATGACGAGCCTCCTGAACCGAATCGATTGATGATGAGGCGAATTCCACAAGCATCTAATTGCTCCAATACTTCTTGTGCGCCATCCATCGATGTTAAAAATGCACCATCGAGCTCCAATAAAAGATATTGAGGTTCAAGGTCAATTTCTTTTAACATAGAGAGTAACTTAGATACAAAAAATGGTTGGTCAAGTAATCGGTTGGAAATCTGAATAGAAAGTGGAAAAGACTTGTAACCGAGATCTTGCCACATTTTAATTTGAATACACGCTCGACGAATCATCCACATGCCAAGTGGTAAAATAAGACCTGCATTTTCAGCAAGAGGCACGAAACGTTGATCTTCAATCTCTCCACGGAATGGATGGTCCCAAGTTACCTTTGATTGGATGGCGATAATTTCATTTGTCTCTACGTTCCAAATCGGCTGATAGTAAAATGAAAAGTTTTCATAAAGCAGTGCTTTTCGCAAATCATGCTCTAATGTTTTTCGCTCTTTAATTTGTTGCCTTAAAGAACTAGTGAAAAACTGAAAGTTGTTTTTGCCTAAATCTTTTGCTAAATACATAGCGGTATCAGCGTGCTGAAGTAACTCTTCATACGTTGTGCCATCTTTAGGATATAAGCTAATACCTATACTCGGTGTAACATAAATGTCATAGCTTTGAATTTGAAAGCCGAGTGAAATTTCAGTCACGATTCGTTGAGTAACTGTTCGTACGAGCTCTTCCTCTTTGAGTGATAAGATGACGACGAATTCATCACCGCTTAAACGTGCGACGATATCGTCGTCACGCACACATCGCTTGAGGCGTTCACCAACGGATATCAATAGTTGGTCTCCGATCAAATGTCCCATCGAATCGTTTACACTTTTGAACCGATCCAAATCGATAAACAGTAAAGCGAATCCATCACCTTGTGCAATTTTTTCATTCGTTAGTTGCTGAAGCAGTTGGCGGTTTGGTAGTTTCGTCAACGAATCATAGTAAGCCATAAAAGCAATTGTTTCTTCTGCCTTCTTTCGTTGTGTAATATCGATTCCTGTACCGACCACTTCTTTTACGATGTCATTTTTAAAGATGGGCGATAAGTAAATAAGAACGGTATGTTGTTCGTATTCCAATTCAAACTCTACTTGCTCTCCGCGGGCTGCTCTCATTAAATTTCTTAAAATAAAAAAGCGCTGTTTTTCTTGAAATTTCTTCAGCAAAGAGAAACCATTTAAATCTTCTGCCTTAATTCCTAACTCATCGAGAAATTGGCCTTCAACCATTGTAAATTCGATGGAGAGAGGATCTTTGACTTCATACTTAAAAATAATATTTTGTAAATGTTTAACCGTTTGTCTAAAGTCATTACGCAGCGCAACCTCTAGAGAAGCTTCGATTTCTTTCGTTTTCGTAATATCGTTTTGAATCGAGATGTATTGATAAGGAAGGCCATTCTTATCAAGAAAAGGGATGATAATTGTATTCAGCCAAAAAACATCACCATTTTTTGTACAATTTCTTAAATTACCTTGCCACTGCTTTCCACTTTGGATTGTGTCCCAAAGTTGTGAGAAAAAAGTTTTTGAGTGGTAATTTGAATTGAATAACCGGTGAGTTTTACCGATAATTTCAGATTTATCGTATCGTGAGATTTCACAAAACTTTTCATTGACGTAAGTGATGATTCCTCTAGAGTTGGTAATAGAAACGATTGATGACTGATGAAGTGCTTCTTCGATTTGTTTCAAATACGTATTTAGTTGTTTAGCCTTATTGTACTTTTCTCGTTCTTTTGTAATATCTGTTGCAACATAAAGGTGTTGATTTATACTTTCTTCTTTAGACACGATCGGAAATTCAGAAGCGAAAAGCCAGTGAGAGTGATCAGAACGATTCGTAATTCGAATCGTTTTTGGTTCGTGTCGATTCCAATCTGATGGTGAAAAAGCTTCATCTTCAAAGTGGAGTGGTAATGAGTAGTAATGCTTTCCAATTAAAGAATCTTTCGTTTCGTTAAAGAGCGAAGCAAATCGCTCATTGCAGTAAGATACCGTTCCATCATCATTTAAAATAAAGACATAAAACTGTTCATCAATCAACTGAGGAAGAGTAGACAAGTCACTCATATTCTGAAAACTCATCGTGTTTGCACATCCTTTCTTACGTAATATAGGTATTTTTGTTTAAAAATCATTAATAACTAGGCTAAAAATAGTATACCATCGTTTCATTAGGATGAAAGAGTTACCCCGATAGAAAGTGTGAAGTCAATAAGTCCTTTTCATCTAGATTCATCGTTAAGTCACCTATTTCCTTCGTAAAGGACCTTATTTAGTAGAACAGTTAGGAAATCCTAACAAATATTAATCTTACCGGTTCATCTTCCCTAGTTCATTCGTTCATAATGTTGAATAGAAGAGTTCAAATCATTCAATTGATAAAAAATTGAAGTTTTAAAGTAAAATATGTATTAAAGTGATTAAAATATTGTTAAAAATAGAAATATCTTTTTCTTTTTAAAAGATTTCTAGGCGCAATGCGCTTTATAATAGGCGAGTAATACTTTAGACTGTCAATAATTGTTTTTTAAACTCTAGATTCGGTTGCTAAATACGATATAATGGAAAGACGCGCAAGCAAAGGATCACAGCTACGTAGAAGGAGTGGTTATTGATGAATCAAATTCGCATGGAAGCATTGTTAGAATCATTAAGTGAACTATTTTCAGAGGAAGTATCCATTGGGATCACGGATGAAGAGAAGTACATCTATTACCAGCCGAGCAAACGAGTCGATTTAAAAATTAAAAAAGGTCAATTGTTACAGCCAGGAACGTTAGGATACCGCGCCGTTAATGAAAACCAAAAAGTGTCAGACTTCATGCAGCGCGACGTATTTGGAGTACCGTATTTTGGGAAAGCTGTTCCGTTTCAAGATGGAGATTTTAAAGGGAGTATTATGGCGCTT
>JASLGI010000082.1 GCA_030149685.1 Bacillaceae bacterium
GAACGTTTGCAAGAAGCTAAAGCATAAAAGCAACCGTTTATTTTTACCTCCCCTTATGATTCACGTTATACATTTATCCTACATTCAGAAAAACTCTCTAGTGGTGGCTAGAGAGTTTTTTGGTCTGTTTTCCGAAAAAAAGACCGCATAGCAACATGCGATGCGGTCAGCCGGACGATTAGCTAAAATAAATAAAAGCTAATACGATCGCCAAGACGATTCGGTAAATCGCGAATGGCTTCAGTTTTATTTTTGAAATCAATTGTAAGAAAAATCGAATGGAAATGAGTGAGAAGACGAACGCACTAATGAAACCGGCGACGTAAAAACTAAGATGATCCATCGACATATGCTCCCAATTTTTAATGACCGATACTAAACTAGCACCTGCCATAATCGGAACAGCCATAATGAACGTAAAGTCCGCTGCTGTCCGATGATCCATCCCGAGTAATACACCGCCTGAAATCGTCGCTCCTGAGCGTGAAAAGCCAGGCCATAACGAAAGCGTTTGGACGAGTCCTACCGAAAACGCTTGACGGTATGAAATTTGATCGAGCGATGTCACTTTCGGGTTCTTCGATCCGAAACGGTCGGCTGCTAACATTAAAAGCGCTCCCGCAATGAGTGCGTAAATGACGGTTTCAATACCGAACAAGTGGTCATCAATGAAGTCTTTTAACGCAAATCCAACGACGACTGCTGGTAACATACCGATAATCACGTGAAGTAAGTTGAACCGTTCACTCATTTTCGTCGTTCCATCATGATATAGACCGATTAAACTAAATAGCCGTTTCCAAAAAACGACGACGACCGCTAAAATGGAACCGAGTTGAATTACGATTTTAAACGTATTTGCCGAATATTTCCCTAAAAAATCTTCTGACTTCAACCACATATCATCTACGATAATTAAATGCCCCGTAGATGAAACAGGCGCAAACTCCGTCATTCCTTCGACGAACCCTAAAATGATCGCCTTCAATAGTTCAATAAAATCCATAAGTATCGTAGCTCACTTTCCGTATTAACCTCTTTTAACTTCCTCTATTCACTTTACTAAAGTGATCAAATGAGTGCAATACGATTCGAACGTTGGAACGTTAATTTTATGTAAATGTGATGAAGTCATACTTTTCCTCATCTTTCTTCCTACTTACGATCAGTTGCTTATTTCCTATGTACCGATATACTATATGATAAGAACTAATACATATAGGGGTGACATAAAATGAGTTCTTTTAGACCAAAAATTGAAATTGAAGACTTATTTCACCATGAAACAGACCTTCAAATTCCTGGGCGTTACCAACAAACATTAACGTTTAACTCGTTTACATCTGAAACGACACATCATTTAAAAGAATTATATATGAAACTAAAAGAAAACCGTTACGAACCAGCTACGATTTTCGACAAATATTTCTCATTATTAAATCAAACCGGAAAGTCGATTTCTTACGTCGACATCGAAACGTACGTCGAACGTTTCTTCACTGCTGAACGAACAACAACCTACTTCAGTGAAACGACTCGATTTTTCCGACAAATCCACAACATGAAAGTTGTTCCAGGTGATGTAGCGGTCGTCATGAACCAGTTCGGATTTTTCTTAACGACGCAAGCGTTACATACGTTAGGATTCCGTCCCAATCGCGCAATGGAAATGTTGCAAGCCATTCAATCTGCGATTAACGTCGAAGTGCAGACGATGATGAATACGTTCGATGAAATTGTTATTAGCGGTGTCATCGAAGACATTTCCAACTTAGTAGAAGCGAATGCGAAAGTGATGTTTATGAAAGACTTAATTTACAACTTAGATCAACAAGCCGATGAAATTCAATCTTCTACTGCTGCAACGGAAGAAATTACAGCATCGATTGTGGAAGTTGCACAATCATCAACACGTATTTCTGAAAAAACAGCAGACTCTGTTGAATATGCGATCAACAGTAAAAAAACGATCGAAAGTACGTTAGATGAAATTTTCAAAACGGAAGAGACGTTCAACTCGATCGTCGATACGTTTAACGAACTACAAAAACGAGTGAACGATATTGAAAACGTCGTAACGCTCATTAACGAAATTGCCGCTCAAACGAACTTACTCGCATTGAATGCTTCCATTGAAGCAGCCCGCGCAGGAGAGCACGGACGTGGCTTCGCTGTCGTCGCTCAAGAAGTTCGTAAATTAGCAGAAAATACAGTTTCCGCGCTTACTGAAGTATCGGACAATGTGAAACATTTGAAATCGTATTCGAACGACGTATCCGATTCGATTCATGAAACGACTTCTATTATTACAGCTGCAGCAGATGACGCGAAAGACTCGGTTCCTCTTCTTTCGGCGATCGTTGAGGCGATTGAAGAAATTAACGTCGACGTAACGAATACAGCTGCGATTACAGAAGAGCAAGCAGCATCGATCGATGAAGTATCAAACCGTATGGTTGAAATGGCGAACTTACAAGAAGACATCCGGATGTACGGGGAAAATACGTCGACGACGATTCACGACTTAAGTGAAGAAATTAATAAATTCCGTTTAAAAGTCGTCGATTCAAACGAAACACACCTTTCGACCGAAGTCCTTTTACAACTGTCAAAAGCCGACCATATTTTATGGAAGTGGCGCATTTATAACATGTTCCTCGGACTCGAAGACGTTCGACCGGAAGATGTAATGTCACACGATGACTGTCGCCTCGGGAAATGGTACAACGATCCTGCTACGATCGAGCGCCTCGGTCATATGAACGCTTATCAAACATTAGATACGCATCATAAGGACGTACACGACTGTGCTCGTCTCGCAGCAAGTGAATTCCAAAGAGGGAACGAAGCACAAGCTGAACAAGCACTCGCTCATTTAGAACGTGCATCCGGCGATGTGCTGAAACTTCTCGATGAACTGATCCTTCACCTTCAAAATGATCGATCTTAACTGAACGTTCGATTATGACATAAATGCCTAGCTATCATTGACTACATGTAATGACGGCTAGGCAATTTTCAGTTAAACAAGCACTTCTTTTTTTCAAAATGAGACGATCGCTCGGTAAGTCCTGTACACATGTTATCGATGAAGTCTCACCTCTACACAACAAAAAGCTTACTGTACGACTACGTTCAATGAGGTCAGGTTCATTGAAGGTGAGTCGTAAGTAAGCTTTTGTTAATGGAAGCGTATTTTATTTTTTATATCGTTGTGGTTGTTGATACATGTCGATTGTTACGTTCATCAATTATGAATCGAAACGTCCACGTTGACGTAAAAGTTCACGGTTTAATTCTGGGTGTTTTTCGAATGCTGCACGGCCGTGTAACCAGAACATGTTGTTCAATGCTACGAGACGACCTACTGGTAATTCTAATTCGACGACGTGTGGGTCAGCCTCCATAGAATCTGAAAGATCTTTCAAGTATTTCGCTTGTTCGATTGATTCTGGGTAAGCGAACTGGTCGATGAAGCACATGCATGGTAAGTCGTTCACTTTGAAGAATGTTTCACGCTCTACTTCTTGTGTTACGTTCTTGCTTGGTGGAGCGATGTAAGTGAATTTGTGACGTGCAAGTGGATCTTCGTAGAAACGGTCAAGCTCTTCCCAGTCGTCTAAGTGTAAGAGACGTGATTCTCCACCTACTGAGTTTTCTTCAACCATTTTCTGCATGATTAACCAGTCAGTTGGCTCATCAACGAATGTTCCGTCTGTGTGTAATGTGAAGAGACGGTACGCTTGGCGTAAGTATGAGTCACTGTCATCTGTATCTTTAACTGTGAAGCGTGCGTAATATTTACCTGTCATCGCGTCAAAGTTTGGTGTTCCGAGTAAGTGTGAAACAGCTGTTGAGTAGATTACGAAGTCATCTGTCTCTTCTGTTACACCTTCAACACCGATCGTGAATCCACCTGTTGCACGGTCATGGATAATGCCGCGAAGGATTTCTCCGAAACCTTGGTCTTCAAGTGCTTCTAAAAGGTAAAGTGATACCATACGACGCTCGTACGGCGTGTACTCTAAACGCTCAACTGTAATGTCGTTTTCACGAACTTTTTCAAAGAATTTTTCGACTGCTTTTTCATTGACAGTGATGTCATAGATCCGTGAGTTTTGTGCGTTTTTCTCAATTTTATAAGTGCTTGTCTCTTTTACGAATTCATTTGTAGTTGCTTTCTGTTCTTTTGTGCGTGCTAACATAGTTAACTCCTCCAATAGGTAATGTAATTTTTTTCGTTCTGTTTTTTGAGAATGAAAAAACCAGCAGTAAATAAAACCTAGACGTCTTAGGAATTTATCTACAACTGGCCTAAAGTTACCTTATTGCTCTGGTACTAGCAGAGTCACAGTAAGTTTGTCAGTTTGTTTTAAAGTTGTGTTTCGTTTCAATGTCGTAGTCGGACTACCTATGACGTGGCAAAA
>JASLGI010000261.1 GCA_030149685.1 Bacillaceae bacterium
TTACCAGAAGGTGTTGAAATGGTTATGCCAGGAGACAACGTTGAAATGACAGTAGAACTTATTTCACCAGTAGCGATTGAAGAAGGAACTAAATTCTCAATCCGTGAAGGTGGACGTACAGTAGGCGCTGGTGTTGTAGCGTCAATCACTGAGTAATTTTTACTCTGAGATAACAAAACAACGTTAACGTTAAAATAGAAGAGGACCTCGCATCCCGGCCGGAGCGAGTGTCCTCTTTTTTTATTAACGAAGTAATAAAGGTCGAGAAAAGTATATAATAAGGAAAGAAATGATTTTTAAAATTTTAAGCAGCCAAAACTTGCAATTATGAATGATTCATCATATAATTAGTAAGGTCAAATAGACAACGTTAGAGAATTTCGCTTAAAAAAGGTTGCGAGGTTCTTTTTGTTTGTGTATAATAGTGAATGTTGTCTACGACTGCGATGAAGCGAAAGGTTGTCGACACACCCGGCCGCTTTGCCATGGCGGGTTGTTGAGAAATTTTCGTGGAGAAGTCTATTAATTAGGCGAGAAGGAGGGAAAATAATGGCAAAACAAAAAATTCGTATTCGTTTAAAAGCATACGATCACCGCGTACTTGATCAATCAGCGGAAAAAATCGTTGCAACTGCAAAACGTTCAGGTGCTGAAGTTTCGGGTCCAATCCCACTTCCAACAGAACGTTCACTTTTCACAGTTTTACGTTCAGTCCACATTTACAAGGACTCACGAGAGCAATTCGAAATGCGTACACATAAACGCTTAATCGATATTGTAAAACCTACACCAAAAACGGTAGATGCTTTAATGAACTTAGATTTACCAGCTGGTGTTGACATTGAAATCAAACTTTAATATTTTAAAATAAACATACAATATATATGTAAATAATTATAGGAGGTGCGACTAATGACCAAAGGAATCTTAGGGAAAAAAATTGGTATGACTCAAGTTTTCGCTGAAAACGGAGATCTCATCCCAGTAACAGTAGTTGAAGTTTCACCAAACGTTGTTCTTCAAAAGAAAACAGTTGAAACTGATGGCTACGAAGCAATTCAATTAGGGGTTGAAGACAAACGCGAATCACTCGCAAACAACCCAGAAAAAGGCCATGTTGCAAAAGCTAACACGGCGCCTAAGCGCTTCGTTCGCGAAATTCGCGGAGTAGACGTTGAGGAGTATGAAGTTGGTCAGGAAGTCAAAGTTGATGTATTCGAAGAAGGAGAACTCATCAACGTAACAGGAGTATCAAAAGGAAAAGGTTTCCAAGGAACAATTAAACGCTACGGACATGCACTTGGACCAGCAAGCCACGGTTCACGTTTCCACCGTGCACCAGGATCAATCGGTTCTGTTGACGCGCAACGTGTATTCAAAGGCCACACAATGCCAGGTCGTATGGGCGGAGACACAGTAACAATCGAAAACTTAGAAGTTGTTCGTGTTGATGCAGAACGTAACGTATTACTCGTAAAAGGTAATGTTCCTGGAGCGCGTAAATCATACGTTGTTGTGAAAAGTACACAACAGTAATAATTGAAAGGAGGAACAATCATGCCAAAAGTATCTGTGCTCGATAAAACGGGATCAAAAGTAACGGATCTCGAATTAAACGAAGCAGTATTCGGAATCGAACCGAATGAAGCATTAATGTACGAAATGGTTATTCAACAACGCGCAGCAATGCGTTCAGGTAACCATAAAGTAAAACATCGTGGAGAAGTAGCAGGCGGAGGACGCAAACCATGGCGTCAAAAAGGAACAGGACGTGCACGTCACGGTTCTATCCGTTCACCACAATGGCGCGGAGGGGGAGTTGTCTTCGGACCAACACCACGCAGCTATGCTTACCAAATGCCGAAGAAAGCACGTCGTCTTGCTTTACTCTCAGCACTTTCAATGAAAGTTGCTAACGAAGAGTTCATCGCAGTTGACGAGTTAACTTTCGACGCACCAAAAACAAAAGAGCTTCTCAAAGTATTAGAAGCACTTTCAGTTGAAAACAAAGCGTTAATTGTAACAGCAGACATGGATGAAACAGTTGCACTTTCAGCTCGTAACATCCCTGGTGTGAAAGTTGTAACAGCAACAGAAATCAACGTTCTTGATCTCGTAGGACACGAAAAACTCGTGATGACGAAATCAGCAGTTGAAAAAGTAGAGGAGGTGCTTAGTTAATGGAAGCACGCAATGTCATTAAAGGACCGGTCATTACTGAGCGCTCTGCCGAACTTACAGAACTTGGAAAATATACATTTGATGTCGACGTTAAAGCAACAAAAACAGACATTAAAAAAGCAGTAGAAGAAATTTTCGACGTAAAAGTAGCGAAAGTAAACGTTACAAACTACGGCGGGAAATTAAAACGTATGGGTCGTTACGAAGGTTATACAAACCGTAAACGTAAAGCAATCGTAACTCTTACAGAAGATTCAGACGAAATTAACTTCTTCTAATCGCAAAACGCGAATAAAAAACTAACACGAAAGGTGGGAATACAATGGTGATCAAAAAATATAAACCGACTACTAACGGTCGTCGTAATATGACTGCTTCAACGTATGAAGAAATTACTTCAACAACACCTGAGAAATCACTTCTCGCACCGAAGCACCGTAAAGCAGGCCGTAACAACTCAGGTAGAACAACGGTTCGTCACCAAGGCGGAGGACACAAACGCCAATACCGTATTATCGACTTCAAACGTCGTAAAGATGGTGTCCCAGGACGCGTAGCAACGATCGAATACGATCCAAACCGTTCTGCAAACATCGCATTAATTCATTATTTAGATGGTGAAAAACGTTACATTCTCGCACCGAAAGGTCTTGAAGTAGGTATGGAAATCATGTCAGGAACTGACGTTGATATTCGTCCAGGTAACGCATTACCACTCGAAAACATCCCAATGGGTGCTACAATTCATAACATCGAATTAAAACCAGGACGAGGTGGACAACTCGTACGTTCAGCTGGTGCATCTGCACAAGTTCTCGGACGTGAGGGTAAATACACACTCGTACGTTTACAATCTGGTGAGGTTCGCATGATTTTATCTACTTGCCGTGCAACAATCGGACAAGTTGGTAATGAGCAGCACGAACTTATCAACATTGGTAAAGCAGGTCGTTCACGTTGGTTAGGCAAACGCCCAGCAGTACGTGGATCTGTAATGAACCCGAACGATCACCCACACGGTGGTGGTGAAGGACGTACACCAATCGGTCTCGTTAGCCCA
>JASLGI010000116.1 GCA_030149685.1 Bacillaceae bacterium
ATATTAACGCAGGACAGAATCTAAAAAAAGAAGCTGAAAGACTTCTAACCGTAGGGACTACGGGGATAGCCTAATCAATTAGCGTTCGTTAGAACGCTGTACTTAGGAATCCACTACGGCTTTAGCCTAGTGGTAGTTCAATGAAAGGATGTCCTTTTTTAGTTCTATAATATATGTTGAAGTTTTCAAACAAATTCGAAGAAGTTATGCAGAAAGACAAAAACTAGTATCCCTTTAGTTTCAAATAAAGGGATACTAGTTTTAGTTTTTATTAGGCTAGGTTTTGTCCGAATTTCATGAAAGGAATTTAAATATTTATTTTTCACACGGGAATAATTGTTTCGTTAGTTTTTCAGCATCTGACCAATTATAAATGCGTGTCACACCTTTAGGAAGAGGCCCTTGATTCCAAGGAGTATCAAATAAAAACACAGGAATTTTCAACTTTTCATGAATAGTCAGTGCATTATCATATTTATCTTCAAAAAATGCATCTACTTGCAATTGTTGAGCAGTCATCACTTTATCATGGCTACCGACAAAATGAATAGAATCGAAAGGAATCTCGTGTTTTTGAAACCATTCAATCGTTGTGTCTTTCACATTATCTCCGCGAGCTGTAATGTAATGTAAGTCAAAGCATTTTTTCCAGTGAGGAAGAATCGATAAAACATTCGTATGAACCGGGGAATGGGTATAAATTTCATGTTCAGTTTTTTGAAACCATTCCGCGAACTTTTGAGGATCGACATCAAACGCTTTCGTTAAATCGTATTCTTTAATATCTTTGAGCTGAAGATTCGTATTAAAATCACGGTTAATAAAAGGCACCAAAGCCGACGGGCACGTAACTGTCCCGTCGATATCGATGCCTAAGCGAGGTCGCATCATTCGTTTGCTTCCTCTTGTTCTTTACGTTGTTTTTCATAATACTCTTCTGCGAGTTTATCAATTTCTTTTTTCAGCTCATCAACTAAGTCATCTTCAGGCACTTTTCGAACGATTTCGCCTTTCATAAAGAGTAAACCTTCTCCTCGCCCGCCAGCAATACCGATATCTGCTTCACGTGCTTCACCAGGTCCGTTCACAGCACATCCGAGAACAGCTACTTTGATTGGTGCTTTAATCGTTGAAATATACTCTTCGACTTCGTTTGCCACAGAAATTAAGTCGATTTCAATACGTCCACATGTTGGGCATGAAATAAGTGTCGCCGCATTTGATGATAAGTGGAACACTTTCAGCAATTCACGCGCAACTTTAATTTCCTCTACAGGATCTGCAGAAAGTGAAATACGCATCGTGTTTCCGAGTCCTTCTGAAAGAAGAGCACCGAGTCCAGCTGCTGATTTCACAGTACCGGCGAATAAAGTACCTGACTCAGTAATACCTAAATGTAATGGATAATCAAATGCCGCTGCTGCTTTTTTATACGCTTCAATTGCTAAGCCTACATCAGATGCTTTTAGTGAGACGATAATATCGTGAAAATCGAGGTCTTCTAAAATTTTAATATGATGTAAAGCACTTTCTACCATTCCGTCCGCTGTTGGATAGCCATATTTTTTCAAGATATGTTTTTCTAAAGATCCAGCGTTTACTCCGATACGGATAGGGATACCTTTTTCTTTCGCTGCGTTTACAACTGCTTCTACTTTTTCACGGCGCCCGATATTTCCAGGGTTAATACGAATTTTATCTGCCCCTTGTTCAATCGCGATAAGTGCTAATTTATAGTCAAAGTGAATATCGACAACGAGTGGAATATCGATTTGTGCTTTAATTGCTCCGATAGAACGCGCTGCTTCTTCGTTTGGACAAGCGACACGAACGATTTGGCAACCCGCTTCTTCCAAACGTTTAATTTGAGCGACTGTCGCATCGACATCTTCAGTTTTTGTCGTCGTCATACTTTGAATAAATAATTCGTCGCTTCCTCCAATCGTTAAGTTACCGACTTTCACAGGACGTGTATTTTTTCGGTGAGTCATTTTTGTCATTTCGTTCTCTCCTTCATTGATTACATATTCATAGTTTATCAATCAACGGCATGTAAAAACAAGCAAGTTCACTTCAAAATATTAATTTTTTCTCGTTTCTGATGAAAAAATCGATAACTGTGAAAGAAGCGTGACGATTTTCTTAGTCGATTGTAAATGTTATGTAAATTTTCTTCATTCTCTATTTACAATTCATTCATACAAAGGTCATAATTAAGGGAGAGAATGAATCGCTTGTGCGATGGATCAATTAGGAGGTCGTCAGACACAAATGGAGATAAACTGGCAAGATATGATCTTCCAATTTATTGGAGGACTCGGGATTTTCTTATTCTCGATTAAGTATATGGGGGATGCGCTTCAAAAGGCAGCAGGCGATCGTTTACGTTCTATATTGGATAAGTATACGACCAATCCATTTATGGGGGTACTCGTTGGTATTGTCGTTACTGTATTAATTCAATCAAGTTCAGGAACGACGGTTATTACAGTAGGACTCGTTAGTGCAGGATTCATGACATTACGTCAAGCAATCGGTGTCATTATGGGGGCAAACATCGGTACGACAGTGACAGCTTTTATTATCGGATTAGATGTTGGCGCATATGCACTTCCGATTATGGCAGCCGGAGCATTTTTAATTTTCTTCGTCCGCCAAACGAAAGTACGTAACTTCGGGGAAGTTGTTTTCGGTTTCGGTGGTCTTTTCTTAGGACTTGAAATGATGAGCGATGGAATGAAACCTCTTCGTTCATTAGAAGCATTTACTGATATGACTCTTGCATTAAGTGATCACCCTATACTCGGTGTTGTTGCCGGAACAGTCTTTACATTAATTGTTCAAAGTTCAAGTGCGACAGTCGGTATTTTACAAGGACTCTATACAGAGGGGCTTGTCGATTTACAGGCAGCATTACCAATTTTATTCGGAGATAATATCGGTACGACAATTACAGCGATACTTGCTGCGATTGGTGCCTCTGTTGCCGCAAGACGAGCAGCTGCAACGCATGTCTTATTCAACGTCGTCGGTTCGATTATTTTCTTATTATTACTCGTACCATTTACGATGTACGTTGAATGGTTATCAGGAATTTTAAGTTTAGAACCGAAAATGCAAATCGCATTCGCTCACGGATCGTTTAACATTGCCAATACGATTATTCAATTCCCATTGATCGGTGCATGGGCTTACCTTGTGACGAAAATGATTCCAGGTGAAGATGTGTTGATTGAATATCGTCCGAAGCATTTAGACCCTCGTTTTATCGAGCAATCTCCGTCAGTAGCGATTGGACAGGCGAAAGAAGAAGTCATTCGCACAGGGCAATTTGCGGTACAAGGATTAGAAGAAACATTTAAATATCTTGAAACGGGAGATAAAAAACATGCGGAAACAGCTTATCAAATTGAAGATGCAATCAACAATTTAGATAAAGAAATTACAAATTATTTAGTATCTATTTCTTCGATGAGTATTTCGCCGATTGAATCGAGTCGACATGTCTTATTAATGGATAGTATCCGTGATATTGAACGAATTGGAGACCACTTTGAAAACATTGTAGAGTTAACAGATGTACAAAGACTCAATCGTTTAACATTGACGGAAGAAGCATTTAGTGATTTAACGAAAATGTTTACGCTGACGATTGAAACTGTTGACAAAGCGATTCAAACATTAAATACGAATGATAAAGAATTAGCACGCGAAGTGGCAGAACAAGAAGACTTAATTGATAAAATGGAAAGAAAATATCGAAAGCGCCACATTTTGCGATTGAATGAAGGGACATGTTCTGCTCAAGCGGGAATTGTCTTTGTAGACGTTATTTCAAACTTAGAACGAATTGGCGATCACGCGGTCAATATTGCAGAAGCAGTACTTGGCGAACGTGATTAAATGAAGAAACTGCTTTCTTTTCAAGAGAGCAGTTTTTTTGTTTGAATTTTTAAAAAGAGGGAAAAGATTTAACGAAGGCAAACCTTTTCAATTAGAGAAAAGGGAGTAATAGGAAATACCACCTAGTAAATGCGTAAATGATGCAAAAAAGTACAGAAGTATGAGACGTTTTCATTGAAGCGTGTTCACGAATTTGATACAGTTTAACGTGTAGGAAGAAATTTTGAATTATTTTAGGGAGGAATTAGATTATGACTTACAAATTACCAGAATTACCATACGCATACGATGCGTTAGAACCACACATTGACAAAATGACAATGGAAATCCACCACACAAAACACCACAACACATATGTTACAAATTTAAACAAAGCGTTAGAAGGTCACGAAGACCTCGTTGGCGATAAAACTGTAGAAGAATTAATTTCAAACATGGATGCAATTCCAGAAGAAATTAAAACAGCAGTTCGCAACAACGGTGGCGGACATGCTAACCACTCAATGTTCTGGGAAATTTTATCAGCTGACGGAGGCGGAAAACCAGAAGGTAAACTCGCTGAAGCAATTGATAAAAAGTTCGGTAGCTTCGAAGCGTTCCAAGAGGAATTCGCAGCAGCTGCAGCAGGACGTTTCGGTTCAGGTTGGGCATGGTTAATTGCTAACAACGGTGAAGTAGAAATTATGAGCACACCAAACCAAGACTCACCAATTATGGAAGGTAAAACACCAATTATGGGACTTGACGTTTGGGAGCACGCTTACTACTTAAAATACCAAAACCGTCGTCCAGAATACATCAACGCATTCTGGAACGTTGTTGACTGGAAAGAAGTCGCAAAACGTTTCGAAAACGCGTAATTTATTTAGATGAAACTTAGCACATACCTTGTACGTCAAGGTATGTGCTACTTTTTTGTTTCTCTTTCACCTTATTTTACTTGATTGAAAGGAAAAGAAAAAAGTAAAGAGCGAAAGAAAAGATTGCTTTTTCGCGAACACTTATTCATGATAGAATGATAGATAGAAAGCGAGGGAGACATGTGCGGAAGCAACCTGTAAAAGTAGATCAAGTGCGAAAAAATGATCAGCGAAATATGTTTAATCGTTTAAATTTCTTGTTTTTTGCGATTTTCATCGGATTCGCTGTTTTAATTTTAAGACTTGGTTACTTACAAATTGTAAAAGGCGAAGAGTTTGCAATGGAAATTGCGAAAACAGATGAAGTAACAGTAAGTACAAACGTACCACGTGGACGAATTTACGATCGGATGGGACGTATTTTAGTCGATAACGAACCTCAAAACTCGATTGAATATGTAAAGTCAGAGCAAACAAAGCCCCGAGCAACGCGTGAAGGGGAAAAAGGAATGCTTGAGATTGCCGAAGATTTAGCGAAATTAATTGAAAAAGATACGAAACGTGTCACAATTGGAGATAAACGAGATTTTTGGATTTTATTAAATCCTGAAGAGGCTCAAGAGAAAGTACCCCAAGAAGAAGCGAAAAAAATCTACGGAGATGAATCGTTAGAAGACGGAGAAGCGGACCGCATTATTAACCAAATGACGCGAGACCGCATTACAGATGAAGAACTGGAATCATTTACACCTGAAGAGTTAAAGGTGCTTGCGATTTATCGAGAAATGATGTCAGGTTATGCTTACTCTCCTCAAGTTGTCAAAAGTGGCGATGTCACAGATGAAGAATTCGCACTCGTTTCAGAACGTTTAAGTGAATTGCCAGGTGTGAATACATCGACTGCATGGGAACGAAAACGTTTATCGAAAAGTACGGTACTCGGATCGACGACAAATCAACTTGAAGGGGTACCACGCTCACACTTAGATCACTTTATGTCACGGGGTTATTCTCGAAATGACAGTGTTGGCCGAAGTTATTTAGAACAGTATTATGAACCATTACTTGCCGGACAAAAAACAGTATTTACGAATATTAAAGATCGTACTGGACGAGTCGTAGAGAAAAAGATGTTGCATGAAGGAATCCCAGGACGAGATCTCGTACTATCTGTCGACCGTGAGTTAGAATTGAAACTTGAAAAAATTGTTGAACAGAAGTTATTACAGTTGAAAGCAAGTCCAAGTGCAGGGGCATTAGACCAAGCATTCGTCGTTATGATCGATCCGAATAATGGAGAGATTTTATCTCTTGTAGGAAAACAACTCGTTCGCGATCAAGAAAAAGGCGGATGGAAAGTATTGGATTACGCATTTGGAACGTTTACAACGTCATATGAAATGGGCTCTACTGTAAAGCTTGCAACGATTTTAACGGGATACAACGAAAATGTTTTACAAGTAGGAGAAACGAAAATTGACCAACCGTTAAACGTTGGGGGGACACGTAAACGTTCGTTATTCAACCCGAGCGGATCTGTTCCAGTAAATGATATTCAAGCGATTGGGCGTTCATCAAACGTTTACATGTTCCGTATCGCATTCTCGCTCGGTGGGGGTCATTATGTACCAGGGCGTGCCATGCATATCGATCCGAAAGCATTTGATGTCTTCCGGAACAACTTCGCTCAGTTTGGTCTCGGTGTAAATACAGGAATTGATTTACCGAGCGAAGCGACAGGTGTAAAAGGTACGGATATTCGAACAGGTAAATTGATGGACTTTTCTATCGGACAATTCGATACGTATACAGCGTTACAGATGGCACAATATGTAGCGACGATTGCTAATGACGGGTACCGTGTAGCACCTCGAATGGTGAAGCAAATACGTGAACCGTCTCCAGATGGTGAGCGTCTTGGCCCACTGATTCAAGAGACGGATATTCGTGTATTAAATCGTTTGAATAATACAGATCGAGAGATTGAACAAGTGAAAAAAGGAATGGAATACGTTTACTACGGGCCAAACGGTACGGCACGTAAAGTGCTAGAAGGCGCAAACTATACAGCTGCAGGGAAAACAGGGACAGCGGAATCATTTAAAGATGGGCAAGGGACGATCAGTTTGTCACACGTCGGTTATGCTCCGAAAGATAATCCTGAAGTAGCCTATGCAGTTGTCGTTCCTCACGTCTCAACGAGTGCTTTTAGTTATCCACCAGCTGCAAATGATCTCGTTCGCGCATCATTAGATGCATATTTCGGTTTAAAGAAAGAACGTCATGAAAAAGGAATCGCAGCGGATACCGATGAGAAAGTATTACCACCACTTGAAACAGAAGAAGAGAAAAAATAATCGTTCAACAATGAAAGAGGCTGGGAGTCGTCCCAGCCTCTTTTTAATCGTTCAATACGTTCAGATGATGTGTAAAAATATAGATACGTAATTTTTCTAAAGATTTATTTTTTTTGAGTAATCGTTTCGGCGATTTGTTGAAAGTCCATCGTTTCATTCACTTCATATTCTCCGATACGAATTTTACTAGCAAAGCCATGATCGACAAGGTAGTCATTAAAAGCTTTTGCTTGTTCGATAATTCCAGCCTCTTCTAAACTTTTAGCGACAGTCGTTGAGTCAGAGCCTTGTTCGATAGCGATGATCGTTTTTACTTTCGCTTTTGGTCGTTGGCCGTCAGACGTCTTTTCATCATTTTCAACGGCTAGTTGATTCGATTTTAAATGCTGAATTTCTTGTTTTAGTTGATCGTTTTCTTTTTTCGTTGCCGCAAGTTCTTTTGTTATCCTTTCATCTGTCTGTTCCGAAGTATTGGATGCAGGGAAGAACAAAAGAAAGCTTCCAGCAAGTAAAAAGGCTGCTCCGACAGTTTGAAGAAGTGTACGCATTTATTTTTTCACTCCTTCTGAAACGAGAACTTGAATAACTTCTGCCTCTGAAAGTGAAGCGCGCTTAGCAATTTCTTTTGTATCGTACCCTTGTTTATAAAGAGCGAGTATTTGATTGACGATAATCGCATGAATAGGTTGTTTCGTCTGTTGTTGTTGCTTTCGCGTTTTTTGCACAAAGTTTCGCGGTTGACTAGAAATGAGTAACTCTTCTTCTAGACGTTTGACACGCTGTTTCAAGTCGTTTGTATCTTTATGTAAGCTAATTGAAATCTTTTCTACTTGTTCTTCTACTCGTTTATTTGCTGGAGAAATAAATAGTGAAAGAAGTAAAAGAACAATTCCGATACTTATAAGTATGATTGGAATCGTCATAAAAATCCCTACTTTCTGAGTTGATGATACCTTTATTGTATCGTAACATAGGAAAAAAAGGTGAAGGTTTTTTTAGTAGAACTATTGGACAAAGGCGATAGATATGCTATAATTTAAAAGTCGTATAAATCATGCTCAAATCAAAAGTACATGTAATCAAAATTGAGTAGGAGGGGAACGAAGATGCGCGTAAACGTAACACTCGCTTGCACAGAATGTGGAGAGCGTAACTATATTACTACTAAAAACAAACGTAATAACCCAGATCGTATTGAGATGACAAAACATTGCTCACGTGAT
>JASLGI010000127.1 GCA_030149685.1 Bacillaceae bacterium
CACCGCGTGCAAACGGCAGACTTTACAATACAAAGCGCCTCCAGGAGGACTTCAGTCTTGCTAAAGCGGATTGCAAGTTATAGGGCACCGCTAATTCCCCACCTAGCACGGTACTTTCTATTATACAGTCGTTCGAAAAAAATGCAACTTATAACGAACGAAAAAAAGTTGAACGAGATGAAAAAAGTTTGTCCACTTTTTACGTAAGCTCCCTATATAGCTAGTGAAAGGAGGTAAGGCAGATGAAATTTTTACCGAGTGAAGCATCTGCACGATGCACAATTACAGGAGGCATCGATGAAAAAGGTGAGGTGAAACAGAAGACGAAAACGTTCCGTTACGTCAACTTAAACATTTCACCAGAAACATTGTATGAAGCGATGACTGCTTTAATGAATTTAACAGATTCAAACTTACGTAAAGTACAACTCGTTACGACGAATGAAATTGAAGGGTAAGGAGGAATAAAGAGTGAAAACATTACAATTAACTTTTAATGATGCAGAAAATCGTCCATTCAATATTACGCTCGATGAACCGCGTGAAAATATGACAAAAGAAGAGATCGAACGTGTCATGGACCAAATTATTCAAGATCAAGTGTTCATGCCACGAGGGTTTCCACTCGTTTCGAAAAAAACGGCGCGTATGATTGACCGCCGCGTAGAAGAAATTTATCCGTAAATCAACTCTCTCAAAAGAAAATCCGGCTGCTACAACTGTAGCGGCCGGATTTTTTAGTTTTTCGGTTGTTCGTTTAAGCTCGTGTTTTCCATCGTTTTAATCGGTAAAAATAACTCACCAGTGTCGGCGTACGTTACTTGAAGAATATCGCCGCGTTCAATGTAAATGCTGAGCGGGTCAACTTCTGTTGAAACTAAGAAGTTTTGACCGTTCGTTGCGAGAATAGAAACGAGCGTTTGATCATTCATCGTTTCCGTGTGTACACGTTGAACCGTAATCGTTGCTTCTTTCTCTTCAGCTTTAGACGATTGGTCAACAGTGCTTCCCCCGCGTTGTAATGCTGTTTTATAAAGTTTTAATGCAGCAGACGGTGAGTCGGCATAAACCGAGATTTCTGGGTTAGCAGCAGAGACGATAAAGTAGTTTTGTAAAAATCCATTCGAGTCCATGACCGGTGTGAGCCAACTCGCTTCTCCGTAGAAGTTATAAAGAACGGGCATTTGTCCCGACCATTTTTTCTCGATGAACTTTTTCTCGATAATTTGAAGCGCTCCTTGGGAATCCATATACGATTCTTCTAAGTTTCCAGTATAATACGTTCCTTTTCCTGTACGAGCGTCTGTTAATGAGTAGCCGAGCATTGAATCGACGCCTTCTTTCGGACTCGTAAAGTCAGTGAAGTAATACATGTGACCTGTTTCATCAAATACTGGGCTGACATTCGCTTCTGTACCTTCATCAGAAGGAAGTTTCACATCTTTTTTCCCGAAAACTGTGTTCCAAAAGCCGTGAATATATTTTCCGTAGTAACTATTTTGAAGGCTAACGGCTTCTGGTGCGACGGCGCCATTAATGAATGAAGGAATATCTTTCATGGCGAACTTTTCAATGTTCCCGTTTGCTGGGTCGAGCATAATAATTCCTTTTGCATCGAAACCGTCACGAGCAGAAATGAATGAACCGTATGATCGAATGTAATACGGTTTTCCTTCGTCTGTCACTTCAAGTTGAGGTTTTCCGTAAAAGATGAGTTCCGGATATTTCATTCGCATATGACGTGTCACTTCTTTGTGTAAGTAAGAAGATGGTGTATATTCCATTTCAAAGGCGTGGAATTTCGGATTCGCAGCGGAATCCGTTGCGCTCATCATGAAATATCCAGGAACTGATTTGCCTTTGAACCATTTGAAAAATCCTGAAAATTCAACAGGTGCGACGTAGACGTAATCATCGCCGACTTTTTGGATTTGAAGTGTGCCGAGTTCATAGTAGCTCGTGTTTGGCACTTGGCCGAATGCTTTTTTCATTTTATTCCGAGCGAATTTCGGTGGAACACTTGCAGGCTTTTTCGTTTCATCGAATGCTTCAATTTCGACTTTTTCATCCATAGCGACGGATTCATATTTATCTGTTGCGTTAAAAAGTGGTGCTGACCATAAATAAATACCGAACCCGAGTACTAAGAGGAAAAGGAAACCTTTCGCTCCTGCTTCTTTTCCTGAACTGATGAGTGCACCGATCAATAACGTACTAAGTGCAAAAATCGTTAATGATGACATATTGCGGTCAAGATTTGTGACGTAATACGTACTAAAAATGATGATGACTAAAAGAATAAAAGTTGTGCCGAGTAAAGCGAAACGATGATTGTTGACAGCGTTTGTCCAACTGTTCGATAACTCAATCTCTTCTTGTTCTTTCCCTTCCGTTGAAGAAGGTGCGCGCTTCGTTAGCGGCACGATGAACAATGTTCCGACGAGGGCTGTGATGAGTGAAAATATAAGTAAATGTGTCATGAGATCCCTTCTTTCTATTTGTCTTTTTTACGGGCAGCCGGTGAAAAAGTTTCATTGTAATGATAAAAAGAAAAAATTTGCTGGAATAACCGCTTTTTCATCCGTTGTCTATCGCGGGGAGGAAGTGTTGCTACATAAATATCGATCGTCTGCAAAATTGTCGCAACTGCTCGGTGATAGTATTCGATTTGTGAAAAATGTTGCGACCGTCGCATCGTATACGTCGTAAATACCCCGAATAAGCCCATAATAAGCAAGTGACTTTTCCAGTCGTTAATGAAAAAGAAGAAAGCATAGAGGACCCAGCAAACAAAGGCGATGAAAGCGATCCCTAGCCAAAGATGCGTATAAGTAGCGTAACGAGAAGCTACTCGTTGATGGAAATGAGCGAGTGAATGACCACGAATGTGACCGATGATCGTCTCGGCATCTTTTTTTGTTTCTTGTAATAAACGGAGGAAAGAAGTTCGTTTGTTTTGCGTATCTTTCGTCCACTGTTCAGTTAAATAGAAAATAGAACGTCGTCGTTCCTCAAGTTCTTTTTCAAAGAGTTGTTCTTGTGCCTCTACATTTTTTCTTTGTTCATCGAACCAAGAGGCCCATTCATCGGACAATTGTTCCATGAGTGATTCGAATAGGAGTCGTTTTTCTTCATTCATTGATGCTCACCTCTACTATCTATATAGAAGAAAGAAAAGAGGAGATGGAACGAGCAATTCAGTTGCACCGAG
>JASLGI010000168.1 GCA_030149685.1 Bacillaceae bacterium
TTTTCATATGCTTTTGACAATGGAAAAGCCTCCTTATCGTACGATATCTTTTTCGTGTGGTAATACAGTGTCTGAATAAATGTCTGTTGGATAATCTCCGTTGAAACATGCTAAACAATGACCGCAATCTTTATCCGTATCTGGGCGGCCGACCGCTTCAAGCATTCCTTCAATCGATAAATACGTGAGTGAATCTGCTTGGATGAGTTCACGAACTTCTTCTACCGAACGGCCAGATGCGATTAACTCGGAATCTGTACTAATATCGACTCCGTAATAACATGGGTTTACAAGCGGTGGTGAAGCGATCACAACGTGTACTTCTGTTGCACCTGCTTCTTTTAATAACCGCACGATATGACGTGATGTCGTTCCTCGAACGATTGAATCATCAACCATCACGACACGTTTTCCTGCAACGACGTGACGAACAGGAGATAATTTCATTTTAACTCCCTTTTCTCGAAGTGCTTGAGACGGCTGAATAAATGTACGCCCAACATAACGGTTTTTAATTAATCCGAGTTCATACGGAATACCGGTCGCTTCTGAAAAACCGATCGCCGCTGAAATACTTGAATCCGGTACACCTGTGACGACATCTGCTTCTAAATCGCCGACTTCTTTCGCTAATTGAATCCCACAACGTTTACGTGCATTATGAACGTTAATGTCGTCAATGTTTGAATCCGGTCGAGAGAAGTAAACATACTCCATCGAACAAATGGCACGATCTGCTCGTTCTGCAAATCGTTCCGAATGAAGACCATCTTTATCGATAATAATAAGTTCTCCTGGTTCTACCGAGCGAACATGTTCTGCTCCGACAATGTCGAATGCACATGTTTCACTTGCAGCGACCCATGCATCACCGATTTTCCCGAGAGATAATGGACGTAAACCATTCGGATCTTGCGCAATCATTAATTCATCATCAGTAATTAAAACGAAAGCGAATGCTCCTTTTAATACACCGAGCGCCTTTTTCACACGCTCGCGTTGATTTAACGCACCGCGGCTTCGCTTAATTAAGTGAGCGAGTACTTCGGTATCTGAGTTCGTTTGAAAAATACTTCCTTGTTGTTCAAGTGAAGCACGTAAATCACGTGCGTTCACTAAGTTCCCATTCATTCCAATCGCTAAGCTACCCGTCGTTGAACGAAAGACGAGAGGCTGGACATTTTCAATGCCTCGCCCTTCCTCTGTCGTATAACGGTTTTGACCAATCGCGGCGAACCCTTCAAGTGTTTCTAGGTTTTGATCACTGAACACTTCGTTTACGAGTCCTTCTCCTTTGACAACACGAAGCCCTTCGCCATCTGTCGTTACAATTCCAGCACCTTCTTGTCCACGATGTTGCATCGCGTGTAATCCGTAATAGGCGAGTTGCGCAGCTGCATCATTCCCCCAAATTCCGAACACACCACATTCTTCTTTTAGTTCTTCGAATTCAGCAGACATTCAAGTGCTCCTTTCCACGTATCTTGTAACTGTTCTTTTGATGCATTGATCCAAACGTTTCCATCTGTTCCTTGCATTTGCACCGTTGCCTCTTCTGTCACTTCTCCAACAAGAATTGCATCTGTTGCGATTTGTTCAAACGCTTCTTGATTTTCTTTTGCGACTGTAATAACGAAACGTGATTGTGTTTCACTGAAAAGTGCAACTGTTGCATCACCTTCAAGTGTGACGTCTAACCCAAAGTTTGTGCCGAACACAGTTTTCAATAATGCAATTGAAAGTCCACCTTCTGAAACGTCTGTTGCCGATTGTACGAGTCCTTTTTGAATCGCTTGAAGCACTTGTTGCTGACGTTTTTTCTCAACTTCTAAATCAATCGTTGGTGATTGACCTGAAATATCACCATCAAGCATCTGTTGTAATTCACTACCACCAAATTCAGCTTCCGCTTCACCGATCACATATACGAGGTCGCCTGCACGTTTTGCCTCTTCTGTAACAACGTGTTCGAGCTGTTTCACGAGACCGACCATTCCGATTGTCGGTGTCGGTTTCACCGCTTTACCGTTCACTTCGTTTGATAATGAAACGTTTCCTCCAATAACAGGTGTATCAAGTGTGCGACACGCTGCTGAAATACCATCTGCTGATTTTTCTAACTGCCAAAATACTTCTGGATTGTCTGGGCTACCGAAGTTTAAGCAGTCCGTAATCGCAAGTGGTTCTGCTCCTGAACAAACGAGGTTACGCGCTGCTTCTGCAACAGCAATTTGTCCTCCTGTTTCTGGATCTAAGTAAATGTAGCGTGAGTTACAGTCTGATGTCATCGCAAGTCCTTTATTCGTACCATCGACACGAATAATTCCCGCAGATGATCCAGGTGGAATGACTGTATTTCCTCGCGCGTGCGAGTCGAATTGACGATATACCCATTCTTTTGATGCAATTGTTGGACGAGTAAGCATTTCTTGAAGGGTTTCTAAATGATTATCTACTTTTGGAACATCAACCGTCATCTCTTGGAATTTACGGAAATATTCTGGCTCGCGAGACGGCTTATGATAAACCGGGTTATCTTCTGCAAGTGGGTCTACTGGAAGTTCTGCAACGACTTCTCCGTGATGAACGAGACGTAACATTTTATCATCCGTTACATGACCGATCGCACATGCGTGAATACCGTAACGATCAAATAAGTCGATAACCTCTTGCTCATGACCTGCTTTAATGACGATCAACATACGCTCTTGTGATTCTGAAAGCATCATTTCATACGCTGTCATACCTTCTTCACGCTGTGGTACGAGATCCATATTTAATTCGACACCGAAGCCTGCTTTCGCTGCCATTTCTGCAGATGCTGACGTAAGCCCTGCTGCTCCCATATCTTGAATCCCGACGAGCGAATCTAAATGGACGAGATCGAGACATGCTTCCATGAGTAACTTCTCTAAGTACGGGTCACCTGCTTGCATAATTGGCAATTCTTCCTCTTCATCGACTGCTACTTCTGCTGAAGACATCGTCGCTCCGTGAA
>JASLGI010000170.1 GCA_030149685.1 Bacillaceae bacterium
TTTTCATATGCTTTTGACAATGGAAAAGCCTCCTTATCGTACGATATCTTTTTCGTGTGGTAATACAGTGTCTGAATAAATGTCTGTTGGATAATCTCCGTTGAAACATGCTAAACAATGACCGCAATCTTTATCCGTATCCGGACGACCGACCGCTTCAAGCATTCCTTCAATCGATAAATACGTGAGTGAATCTGCTTGGATGAGTTCACGAACCTCTTCTACCGAACGGCCAGATGCGATTAGCTCGGAATCTGTACTAATATCGACTCCGTAATAACATGGATTCACAAGCGGTGGTGAAGCGATCACAACGTGTACTTCTGTTGCACCTGCTTCTTTTAATAAACGAACGATGTGACGTGACGTCGTTCCACGAACAATCGAATCATCAACCATCACGACACGTTTCCCTGCAACGACGTGACGAACAGGAGATAATTTCATTTTAACTCCCTTTTCCCGAAGTGCTTGAGACGGTTGGATAAATGTTCGTCCGACGTAACGGTTTTTGATTAAACCGAGTTCGTACGGAATACCCGTCGCTTCTGAAAAACCGATCGCTGCTGAAATACTTGAATCCGGTACACCTGTGACGACATCTGCTTCTAAATCACCGACTTCTTTCGCTAATTGAATTCCACAACGTTTACGCGCATTATGAACGTTAATGTCGTCAATGTTTGAATCCGGTCGAGAGAAGTAAACGTACTCCATCGAACAAATGGCACGATCTGCTCGTTCTGCAAATCGTTCCGAGTGAAGACCATCTTTATCAACGATAATGAGTTCACCTGGTTCTACCGAGCGAACATGCTCTGCGCCGATAATATCGAAAGCACATGTTTCGCTTGCTGCGACCCATGCATCCCCGATTTTCCCAAGAGATAATGGACGTAAACCATTCGGGTCTTGCGCAATCATTAATTCGTCATCTGTAATTAAAACGAAAGCGAACGCTCCTTTTAATACGCTAAGTGCTTTTTTTACACGTTCACGTTGATTTAACGCACCGCGGCTTCGTTTAATTAAGTGAGCGAGTACTTCAGTATCTGAATTTGTTTGAAAAATACTTCCTTGTTGCTCTAATGAAGTACGTAAATCACGTGCGTTCACTAGGTTACCGTTCATCCCGATCGCTAAGCTTCCTGTCGTTGAACGAAAAACGAGGGGCTGGACATTTTCAATGCCTCGCCCTTCCTCTGTCGTATAACGGTTTTGACCGATTGCTGCAAACCCTTCAAGTGTTTCTAAGTTTTGATCGTTAAATACTTCGTTTACGAGCCCTTCACCTTTTACAACACGCAGTCCTTCTCCATCGGTCGTTACAATTCCAGCACCTTCTTGTCCTCGATGTTGCATCGCATGTAATCCGTAATAAGCGAGTTGTGCAGCTGCATCATTGCCCCAAATTCCGAATACACCACACTCTTCTTTTAGTTCTTCGAATTCAGCAGACATTCAAGTGCTCCTTTCCACGTATCTTCTAATTGTTCTTTTGACGCGTCGATCCAAACGTTTCCGTCTGTACCTTTCATCTGCACCATTGCATCTTCTGTTACTTCCCCAATGAGAGTTGCACCTGTTGCGATTTGTTCAAACGCTTCTTGATTTTCTTTTGCGACTGTAATGACGAAACGTGATTGTGTTTCACTGAAAAGCGCAACGGTTGCATCACCTTCAAGTGTGACGTCTAACCCAAAGTTTGTGCCGAATACAGTTTTCAATAATGCGATTGAAAGTCCACCTTCTGATACGTCTGTTGCCGATTGAACGAGTCCTTTTTGAATTGCTTGAAGCACTTGTTGCTGACGCTTTTTCTCAACTTCTAAATCAATCGTTGGTGACTGACCTGAAATATCGCCATCAAGCATCTGTTGTAATTCACTACCACCAAATTCAGCTTTCGTTTCACCAATTACGTACACGAGGTCGCCTGCACGTTTTGCCTCTTCTGTGACAACATGCTCTAATTGCTTCACGAGACCGACCATTCCAATCGTCGGTGTCGGCTTCACTGCTTGGCCATTTACTTCGTTTGATAATGAAACGTTTCCTCCGATAACAGGTGTATCAAGTGTGCGACACGCTGCTGAAATACCGTCTGCTGATTTTTCTAATTGCCAAAATACTTCTGGATTGTCTGGGCTACCAAAGTTTAAACAATCCGTAATCGCCAGTGGCTCTGCTCCCGAACAAACGAGGTTACGCGCTGCTTCTGCAACAGCAATTTGTCCCCCTGTCTCTGGGTCTAAGTAAATGTAGCGTGAGTTACAGTCTGATGTCATCGCAAGTCCTTTATTCGTACCATCGACACGAATAATTCCCGCAGATGATCCTGGTGGAATCACTGTGTTTCCTCGCGCGTGCGAGTCAAATTGACGGTATACCCATTCTTTTGAAGCAATCGTTGGACGAGCGAGCATCGCTTGAAGTGTTTCTAAATGATTGTCTACTTTTGGAACGTCAACTGTCATCTCTTGGAATTCGCGGAAATACGCTGGCTCGCTTGATGCTTTATGATAGACCGGGTTATCTTCTGCAAGTGGGTCTACTGGAAGTTCTGCAACGACTTCTCCGTGATGTACGAGACGTAACATTTTATCATCCGTTACTTGACCGATCGCACATGCATGAATGCCGTAACGATCAAATAAGTCGATTACTTCTTGCTCATGACCTGCTTTAATGACGATCAACATACGTTCTTGTGATTCTGAAAGCATCATTTCATACGCCGTCATACCTTCTTCACGCTGTGGTACGAGGTTCATATTTAACTCTACTCCGAACCCTGCTTTCGCTGCCATTTCTGCAGATGCTGACGTAAGTCCTGCTGCTCCCATATCTTGAATCCCGACGAGTGAATCTAAATGTACGAGGTCGAGACATGCTTCCATAAGCAATTTCTCTAAGTACGGGTCACCTGCTTGCATAATTGGCAGTTCTTCCTCTTCATCGACTGCTACTTCTGCTGACGACATCGTCGCTCCGTGAATGCCGTCACGCCCTGTCGGTGCTCCTGCATACATCACAGTATTTCCTACACCTGAAGCTACACCTTTTTGAATATCTTCATGATTTAATAAACCGACAGCCATTGCGTTAACGAGTGGACGATGAGAATAACTTTGGTCGAATTTTGATTCTCCTGCAATCGTTGGGATACCGATTTTGTTACCGTAATCCGCAATACCTGCAACAGCGCCTTTGAATAAATAACGATCACGTTCATCTGTTAAATCACCGAAGCGTAATGAGTTGACGAGAGCGACTGGACGAGCTCCCATTGAGAAAACGTCTCGTAAAATTCCGCCTGCTCCTGTCGCTGCTCCGATAAATGGCTCAATCGCAGATGGTGAGTTATGTGATTCCATTTTGAAAACAACTGCTTGCTCATCACCGATATCAACAATTCCAGCACCTTCTCCTGGACCTTGTAATACACGTTCTCCTTCTGTCGGGAAACGTTTTAAAACAGGTGTTGAGCTTTTATATGAACAGTGTTCTGACCACATAGCAGAGAAAATACCTGTTTCCGTATAGTTCGGTAAACGTCCGATCATTTCTGTAGCAAGTTCAAACTCTTCATCTGTCATACCCATTTGTACATACAATTTTTCATCTTTTACTTGTTGTGCTGTTGGCTCTACCATTTATTGTTCACTCCCATTTTTCGCGATTGATTCAAATAAACGAACACCATCTGTTGACCCGAGCATTGTCTCTACTGCACGTTCAGCAAGTGGCATCATTCCAAACACATTACCTGCTTCATTCGTCACTGCTGCGATACTTGCTGTGCTATTCCATTCATTCGCTTCGTACGTCATGACAATTTGACCATTTGCTTCATATGTTTGAAGCGTCTTCTCATCTAACACGTACGTACCGTATTGTGTTGCGTAAGGAATAGTTAATATTTCGCCTTCCTCGTATAACGTTGTCGCCAATGTTTCATTGTTCACTACACGTACATCTGTTGTGCCTGATTGGAATTTTAATGATGGGTTCATAACAAAACCACCATCGAGTAATCCGAGTTCGACTAAAATATGAAATCCATTACCAAATCCGATGACAGGTTTTCCTGCTTTCGCAAAAGCGATAATCTCTTCAGCAATTGGTGAACTTTTTGCTAAAGCACCTGGACGTAAATAATCCCCATATGCTGCACCTGATGGAATAACGACTGCATCATATGCATCGAGTCCTCCATCACGGTGCCAAACAATTGTTGCTTCTTCTTTTGCTACTTCACGAATCGCTCGAGCTGTTTCTTGCTCACAACCGGTTCCTGGAAATGTGATGACTGCAAATTTCATCGATTACGCCTCCTCGATTTCAAAACGATAATCTTCAATTACTTTGTTAATGAGTAACTCTTCGCACATCTCTGTTACTTGTGCTTCAATATCTCCTGATGCGTCAACTTCAAGTTCAATTAATTTCCCAATACGAACATCTTTCACATTGTTAAAATCCATCTCATGTAATGCTTTTTTTGCTGCTGCTCCTTGTGGGTCAACAACACTTTCTCGTAATGTTACGTATACTGTTACTTTTTTCATTTTCATTTCCTCATTTCCAAATAGTAGTTTGATGTATTTCGTTTAATGTATCTTCAATCGAATCCGTCATAATCGTCACATGTCCCATTTTCCGATCTTCTTTCGCTTCTTCTTTACCGTATAAATGAATCGACCAATCCGGATAGTTCGGAATCTCTTGTAATAGTGGTTTCACATGCTGACCGAGCACGTTCACCATAATGACGGGTGCCCATAACTTCGGCTCGCGCAGTGGCCAGTTACAAATTGCTCGAATATGTTGATGGAATTGCGACACGTTACATGCTTCAATTGAATAATGACCAGAGTTATGTGGACGCGGTGCTAATTCATTGATGACAATTTCTCCATCTTCTAATACGAACATTTCTACTGCTAACGTACCGACTAGTTGTAAATGATCAGCAATTTGTTGAGCAGCACGTTTTGCTTTTTCTTCAACCGAAGTCGTCGTTCGTGCAGGTACGATCGATTCATGCAAAATATGATTAACATGAATATTTTCTGCCATCGGTAAACAAGCCGTCTCTCCATCTACATTTCGTTGAATGATAATAGATACTTCTTTTTCAAAAGGAATAAATGCTTCTGCGATACAAGCAGAATGTGTGAAAAGTTCGCGTGCACTTTCTAGTTCTTCCTTATGATCTACTTTTACTTGTCCTTTTCCGTCATAGCCTCCGAAAGCTGTTTTTACAATACAAGGAAATCCAATTTCATCGATACGACTTTCTAATTGTTCAAATGTCTCCGCCTCTACATAAGGTGCAACGGGTGCCCCTGAAGCACGAATTTCACGTTTTTCACTCATACGATCTTGAGTGATTCGGATAAGCTCAGCTCCTTGTGGAATGTAAGCTTTTTTCATTAATTCGCGTAAACCTTCATAATCAATATTTTCAAATTCGTACGTAATGACATCACTTACATCTGCTAAACGTTGTAATGCTTCTTCATCATTGTAAGGTGCGACAATTTGAATATCTGCAATTTGTCCACATGGTGAATCTTCTGTCGGATCGAGTACAGCGATTTTAAAACCAGCTTCTTTTGCTGCAAGACCCATCATACGTCCGAGTTGTCCTCCACCGATGATCCCAATCGTTGCTCCGGGTAAAATCTGTGTCATTCGAGATCACCACTGCTTTCATACGACTGTTTCGCCATACGCTCGCGACGCAAGCGAAGACGCTCATATAACTCATCATCATGTACAGCTAATAATTCAGCAGCGAAAAGGCCTGCGTTCGTCGCTCCTGACTTACCGATAGCCATCGTGGCAACAGGTACACCACCTGGCATTTGAACAATTGACAATAATGAATCTTGTCCGCTTAATGCTCGAGATTGTACAGGAACACCGATTACTGGAACGAGCGTCTTCGATGCGACCATACCTGGTAAGTGCGCTGCTCCTCCAGCACCTGCAATAATCACTTGTAATCCTTTTTCTTTAGCACCTTCTGCGTATTCAAACATCCAGTCAGGTGTACGGTGAGCAGAAACGACTTTTTTCTCGTATGGAATATGCAACTCATCTAAAATATCACAAGCATGTTTCATCGTTTCCCAATCACTTGTACTTCCCATAATGACTCCGACTTTAGGTTTCACTTCTCATCTGCTCCTTTTATATTCTATAAAATAGTAGGTCGGCACGAAAAAACTCGAAAAGACACTTATACAATTATCACTATAAGTTTGTCCTTCGAGTTATCCTTTTGCGTTAATCATTCGGTTCATCATTTTATCAACGCGCCTTCCTTTGTATTTTCTCTTTGATACTCATATTTTAACAAGTCATATTCTATTCGTCAACGAAAAAACCGAACATTATTTAAGTATCACTTAAATAATGTTCGGTTTTTGTCCAAACTATTGTAGTTTCCCTTGAAAACGAATATGTTGATGAGCATAAACAACTTCTCCGTCTTCATTCTCTTGAAAAACAGGCTCTTCTAAACGACGAATAGGGCTGTACCCTTCTTCACGCATACGCGCTAAGCAATCAGCAATCGTCTCGTCTTCTTCTACAGTGAACCAACGTTTATTCGGTTGTTTTTTGGACATAAGTATCCTCCTTTTCATTTAAACTTTCGCTTTTTTAGTATAACAGATACGTATTTAACGGTTCGATCAACTCTTATGAATTTGCAAGTTTTTAAAAATCTTCTTCGGGTCTTCAGAGGTTATGCACAACCTCCATCTAATAAACGACATAAAAAAAGAGTATCCTATTTAAAGGATACTCTTTGGATGACTCGCAACGACCTACTCTCACAGGCCACTACAGCCTACTACCATCGGCGCTGAAGAGCTTAACTACCGTGTTCGGTATGGGAACGGGTGTGACCTCTTCGCCATTGTCACGAGACATAGTTGTACGTTAAAAACTGA
>JASLGI010000174.1 GCA_030149685.1 Bacillaceae bacterium
TAACGCTGAAAAAGGATACGGATTTATCGAGCGTGAAGATGCTGATGACGTATTCGTACATTTCTCAGCTATCCAAGGCGAAGGTTTCAAAACTCTTGAAGAAGGTCAAGACGTTACATTCGAAATCGAAGAAGGACAGCGTGGACTTCAAGCAACTAACGTTGAAAAACTATAATTAAAACCTTTCAACCTCTATCCGTTTACGGGTAGAGGTTTTTTTCTGTTCATTTTTAGACGAGCAATTCTATCGGTTGAAGTTTTTATACCATTCTTTCGCTCGTGTGAACGCAAATCGGGAAGCGGTGCGAAAGAAGGCTAGCATTTTTTTGAAAGCAACGATACACTTTACATAACTAAAAGGAGGTGCCACAATGTACGAACTCATTTTTTACGCTCCTTTCGTACTGTCACTCGTCATTTTTATCGGTTCTTACTTACACGACCGACGCAAATTAGTGAATGGGTTTTTGTTTTCCATCGTTCTCTTCACAGGTGTCGTCGCACTTATATTTTTCGGCTTTACATACGATATTCAAAGTCTCATTATTTTATCCGTTCTCATCCTCGGTATTTACTTCGTATTCGCAGCGAGTGGATGGTTCATCGTCGGAGTCGCTTCGATTTGGAATGCGCACATTTTAATTAAGCGAGAAGGTTTTCAAAAGTCCAATTTATTAACGTTGCTATTTGGTCTTTCTTTGTTCGGTCTCTTTTTACTACCGCTCATTAACTTTGACGCGCTACTCGTCGAAGGGGCGAATCATTGGGCCCGTTATTTCATGTTTATCGCTTTTTATTTTTTATACGTCTTCATTACATTTTTACTTTCTTCTTTCTTATACCATTGGTACCGTCCGTTTTTAAATAAAGATTACGTCGTCGTTCTAGGAAGTGGATTAATTGATGGACATATCGTTCCTCCTCTTCTCCAAAGCCGAATCCGTCGCGCAATCGATTTTTACAACAAACAGACGATGCAAAAAGGAAAGTCACCGATTCTCGTCTTTTCTGGTGGACAAGGGCCAGATGAGCTTTTATCAGAAGCGGAGGCGATGCAACAATGGGCGATTGCACATGGAATTCCTGAAGAACATACGCTCATTGAAGATCAATCGGTCAATACGTTCCAAAATATGAAATTTTCGAAAGCGATCATCGAGCAGCACGCGAACGGAAAACCGTACAAGGCGTTGTTTGCGACGAACAACTATCACGTCTTCCGTGCGAGTGTCTATGCGCGACGAGCCGACTTTAACGCGCAAGGCATCGGTGGTAAAACGGCACTTTACTATTGGCCGAATGCGATGTTGCGCGAGTTCATTGCGATGCTCGTCATGAATAAAAAATGGCATTTGGCCTTTATTGGAATCACGTTTCTGTTATTTTTACTTTGGTTACTTCTTCTCTCGTTCATTCCTTCTTCATAAACGAACAGAAAAAGCGCACAGAGCGATACGCCCTGTGCGCTTTTCATCTTTTATTTTTTAATGAATCCTTCATCTTCTAAATAATCGACCGCTTCATCGTACGCTCCGAAACTTTCTTCGATTTGATCGTCGAAATAGACGTTCCACCAGCCTTCTTCTTCTTTCACACGTAACAAAGCGCCGTCCTCGCCTTCCCACATTTCATCGACCGGTTCATACACCGTTAGCAAGCCATCGATCGCATCTTGAATCGTACGGATCAACTGCTCTTCGGTCGCTTCGCGTACGTTCGTCAAACCACGTCCGTCCACTTCGTATCCTTTTAATCCTTCTACATAAACGAACGCATTGCCGTTCGGATGCAAATGTTGAACGACGACCGTTTTGTCGTATTCGCTTTCTTCTAAATGGTAATTAATTCGTTTCATCGA
The DNA here is from genome assembly GCA_030149685.1 of Bacillaceae bacterium. Next base: position 1,859 of record JASLGI010000174.1, read on the forward strand.
AACGTCTTTTTTCACGAGTTGTGGAAACTCCCGTTCAATAATTTCTTGCTTCTGTTCAAATGTTAACATCTTTTACACTCCTACTTTCTTTACCTTGACTTCCACCAAATGATGGCGAATAACGCAACTAGTGTACCGATGGCAACAACGTAAAATACGTCCGGTGTACGCGATCCAAATGATAAGTCGAACATTATTGCCACTCCTTTCTCCTCGTTCGAGTATACCCCTTTTAACTGAAAAAGCCTACTTTCATATGCAACGAATGAGTAGTCGAAGACGTCTAAATACAGTACACTTGGAGAAAAGGAGGGATGTTTTCGTGAGACGTTTATTTTCCATCATGTTGCTACTCGTCCTCATCTATGTAGCAAAGCCATTATGGGAAGGTCCTGTTTCGCAATATGTCGACCTTTCTTTTTTACAACCGGTCGATGAAAAAGTAGAGCAGCTCGCTGAAGGGCCTGCTGGCGATTGGGTACGTGAAACAGTAGAATCGGTACAACGTCATACTGGCGAACTCGTCGATCAATGGAAAGCGAAACCAGAACCGTCTGCTCAAGAAGCTCCTCCGCTCCACGAACCTGCGCAATCGAGCATCGCCATTCAAAATGTTGAGATTGGAATGAGTGAAGCAGACGTCCACGCTTTACTCGGTCCACCAAAAATGAAAGCCTGGAACGACTACAACACGCTTTGGCATATGCACCATGACAACTATCATCGTTTCGTTATGGTCGCCTACGATACTGATGGACGCGTCGGCGCATTGTATACGAACGACGACGTTATTAAAAGCAATAACGGCATTTCGTATCGTACGTTGAAAGCGGACGTTCGTCGAACACTCGGGGAACCGCTCACTGAACTGAAAAAAGGGCGTATTTTATACCAACTTTCCGATGTCGATACGATTGATCTATTTTTACAAGACGGCTTGTACACATACGCCTTTTACGATGAGCATGAAAATTACCAACTCACAGCTTTACTCCTCGTAGATGAAGCGTTCGAGCAACGCAAGTCATCGATTTATGGGGAACCGTCGGATGAATTGCGAGCAGGGTATGAACGAACGTTGTTCGAACTGACGAATGCGATTCGTGTTCGAAAAGGAGTTCGAGCGCTCGAATATAGCACCGCTCTTTCAGATACCGCACGGAAACATAGTGACGACATGGCACGAAACGACTTTTTTAGTCACGACAATTTACAAGGTCAAACGCCATTTGATCGCATGCGAATCGATGGCATCACGTACAAAAGTGCGGGAGAAAACTTAGCGTTCGGCCAATATAGCAGCATTTTTGCACACGAAGGCTTAATGAACTCGTACGATCACCGAATGAATACACTAACTCGTCATTACACACATCTCGGGATTGGTGTCGCATTCGGCAAAGAAAACACACCGTACTTTACACAAAACTATATTCAAAAATAATAAAAAGTGCTAGAGCGAATCAAGGCTCAAGCACTTTTTCTATTCAGATTACTCAGTTTTTCATTCGAATAAGCGACCTTCGAGATCTAACGGTTCGACGTACGTATCACCATCGTAGACACGCATGTTACCGCCTGAGATTTCATCAATTAACATGAGATGACCTTCGCTGTCACGACCAAACTCCAATTTAATATCGTACAGTTCGAGTCCCTTTTTCGCTAGCTCTTCTTTTACGAGGTTCGACACACTTCGTGTCAATTGTTCGAGCTCATCGTACTCTTCTTCTGTTAAAAGACCGAGCATCGCGAGTCCTTGTTTAGAAATCGGTGGATCGTTTCGATCATCGTCTTTCAACGTCACTTCTACAAACGCATCGAGCGCTTGTCCTTCGTCACAGTACTGTCCATAACGGCGGTAAAAACTTCCAACCGCTCGGTATCGACAAATGACTTCAAGGCCGTTACCGAACATCGTCGCGCGTTTAACTGTCATTTGAGCATCTTCAAGTGATGCTGAAACGAAATGAGTCGGAACGTTTGCTTCTTCTAACTTTTCAAAAAAGAACGTCGTCATGCGGAGTCCCGACTGTCCCATACCTTCAATCGTCAACCCGACCGTGTTCGCACCAGGATCGAATACGCCATCTTCGCCTGTTACATCGTCTTTAAATTGTAAGACGACCGTATCGCCTTCCCCTTCGTACACGTCTTTCGTCTTCCCTTTATACAATAATTTCATCACAATGCCTCTCTTCTTAGAAAGTTTATCGTTCGTCTTTTAGTATAATCGA
>JASLGI010000187.1 GCA_030149685.1 Bacillaceae bacterium
GTTCATCGTTCGAAGGAATGATTGTTTCTACCGTCTCTTCCACCTTCTCTTTCATATCATCTGCCCAAACTTTCGCTTTTTCACGGTTTTTTGGGTCGCGGAAATATGCATATGCTGCCCCTGCTCCTGCTGCTAACGCTGTAAGTAATAGTCCTTTTTTCTTTGCCATGATAAATAGCCTCCTTGTTTTTCTTGTACATTCATCTTTTATATACTTACCCAAAAGATATACAAGTAAACATCAATAGGAGACTATTTATTCACATTCTTCAATTTTTTTATTCTACTTCTTTTGCATAAGCAAATACCGCTGCGACATATAACAAAATCGACGGTAGTAAAATACCACCTGCAAAAACACCTGAACCGACAAGCCATTTCATAGCACCTTTTGCAGGACGATCGGTCGGCAACTGACGATAAGCGATGATAGATAACACAAAACTAATGACCATCATCCCTGCAAAAATAAAGAAGTACGTATCATTTTGTAACACCCACTCATAAAGGAACTCAAACTCTGCAACAGTTAATCCGTTACTTGAATCATGCATTAATGACTCTGTTACTTGATCGTATAAAGCGGGGTCTTGAGCAACTTTATTTGCGCCAACTCCTAGCCCTAAAGCGACTGCGAAACCGATAAGTACGAGTACTTGTGCAAATACGATCAACACTTTTTCAGCTGTACGACTGATCAATCCATTCACTCCTTAAAAAAAGAGCGCTCTTTTTGTGCAGAGCGCCCGTACGATAATTTATTCTTCTTCCGGCTTTGTCACTTCGCATTGTAAATCTTGGTATTCTGGATAACGTTTAAATGCTGCTACGACATACGTACAAACTGGCTCGATTTTATAATCATTTTCACGAGCATAACTTGCTGCACGGTCGAGTAACTTTTTCGCTACTCCTTGTCCACGGAGTTTTTCTGAAACGAAAGTGTGGTCGACTACCATCACATCTCCAAGTAGTGTCCAAGAAATTTCTGCGAGACGTTCTTCTCCGTCCATTTGACGGAAACTAAACGTATCATCACCAAAGTCTACAAATTCTAATTGTAATTCCATTTGACATACATCCTTTCATCGATCACTCTTTTGCAAAAAATGATCGGATTTTCTCCCATAAATTACGGAAAAACTGTTTGACGTCTTCCCAGAAGCCCGGGTCGATATTGTCGATTTTCTCTTTTAATTTCGATGAAAGATCTCCGAGTTGATCGGAAATTTTATCAAAATCGATATTGAGTCCTCGAATACGATCCATTAAATCGATGAGTAATTGACGATCTTCTTCACTTAATTGGATATCTAACTTTTCTAATTGTTCTTTCACAATTCGTTCGACATCTTCTTTCGTCGCTGGTTTTTGCTCACCGATTTGTTGTTTAATTTCTGTTAACAACTGCGTAATACGGTCTTCATCAACACCTGCATCATCTGCAAGCTTTGTCGCAAGGTTTAATTCATCATTCGCAACGTCCGTACGTTCAGTATCTAAAACGCCCCCTGTTACTTCATACGCTTTATAAATACCGACAAGTGCCGAATGTCCCGTCACAGGTTTCGGTGCTGCTACTTCTACAATCGCATCTTCGACACCAGCTGTCGCCATCGCTGTCGCATACATCGATGACGTTACTTGCGTAATATCATTCGGTGTAACGATACGAATATCAAGTCCTTTTCCTGCATCTTGACGTGTAATTTTTACCGAAGAAAACATGCGTGCATTCGGATTCCCATCCGGAATATATTTTACGAGCTCTTGGCCTGTAACGACGTGTTCTTCGACATCATCTCCAACGTTTAAACTTTGTTGTACACGCGCTTTTTCATCCGCACTTAAATTAGCGCCGTAGACGACAATCGGTACCCCGAGTTTCTCATCAATGACGTCTTGTTCAACAGCACTCGCTTTAAGCGGTGCGATGAACAGTGATACGGTTAAAACGAAAGCGGTGAGTAATGCTAAATGACGCTTCCACATAGTAATCACTCCTTTAGTCTACCAAATTATACGATTGAAGGAGAAAAAAGTTCCTTATTATTTTTGAATAAGTGTCGTCCAACCATCTTTTTGTTCGACGAGTCCTTTTTTCATGAGGCGACCTAAAGCACGCTTGAATGCACCTTTACTCATATTAAACATGCCTCGAATCTCTTCCGGGTCCGAACGGTCATGAAATGGCATTTCGCCTCCAACTTCTTGTAAATACGTAAAAATCGTTTGCGCATCATCATCGAGTCGTTCTTCTCGGCGTGGTAAAAATGAACCGTTTAATGTTCCATCTTCTTTTACACCAATTACGCGTACATCGACTAATGAACCGAGACGTGGCTCTTCTTTTCGTTCTGATTCATGAACGAAAATACGATACATTTTTCGTCCTTCTGTCAGTAAAAATGTGCCGACTGGCAGCAAACGGTACGGACGTGCTTGAAGGTCCGCGTTATGAAGTGTCTCATCTGCTTCATCGATCATTTCTTGCACGACGGTTTCTGTCGCTAAACGAGCAAATAATGTTCCTCCTCCATCTGTTCGAAGCGTCATGAAGAGACGATCTCCGACATCTGGCCACAATTTGCGTAATCGCGGTAAATCGCCACGGTCGACAAGTACTTCAATCGTCGAACCGATATCGACATATACTCCTTCGTCATCTTGACGTAACACAGTCGCCCATCCGTACTCACCGACTGTCATCTCTGGTAAAAATGTCGTACCTGTTAATTCACCGCGACGATCGACGTATAAAAATAATTCTCGCTCATCACCGTGTGTT
>JASLGI010000189.1 GCA_030149685.1 Bacillaceae bacterium
TAGTTGCACTGCCACTTCGTTTGCTGCATTCATAACAGTCGGTAATGTACCACCTAACTTTCCTGCATCATACGCAAGTTGTAGCGCACGAAATCGATCGAAATCGATCGGTTCAAAATGCAATTGACCGAGCTCTGACAATCGAAGCTTCTGTGGTTCTTTCATCGGTAAACGTTGAGGATATGTCAATGCGTATTGAATCGGTACACGCATATCTGGTGCTCCAAGTTGAGCAATCATACTCGTATCTTGAAATTCTACAACTGAGTGAACGATACTCTCTCTATGCATCACACATTCGATACGATCAAATGGCATATCGAATAAGTGGTGAGCTTCTATTACTTCCAATCCTTTATTCATCATCGTTGCTGAATCAATGGTTAACTTGCTACCCATTGACCAATTCGGATGATCAAGTGCTTCTTCAACTGACACTCCTACCAATTGTTCGCGTGTTTTATCACGAAAACTACCACCTGATGCTGTTAAAATGAGGCGGTCGATCATTTTATCATCTTCTCCATTTAATGCTTGGAAAAGAGCAGAGTGCTCACTATCGACTGGCAAGATAGGCACTTCATATTTTTTCGCTTCATTCATTACGATATCTCCAGCAGCAACTAATGTTTCTTTATTGGCAATTGCAATTGGAATGCGTGCACGAATCGCTTCTAACGTCGGTAATAAACCGACACTTCCGATGACCGCATTCAGTAAAATATCTGCTCCACTTTCTGCGGCAACGATTCGCAACCCTTCATTTCCATAAACAAATCGTGTTTGAGAAAACTCTCGAGTTAATTTCTCAGCATCCTCTTTTTGAGCGACTGAGACAATCCTTGGTTGAAATACGTGAACGATTTCTCGGACTTTTGGAATGTTGTACCCTGCTGCACACGCAATAAGACGAAAATGTTTCGGGTTATTTTTTATAATGTTTAACGTTTGTACTCCTATAGAGCCTGTTGCTCCGAGCAAACTAATGTTTTTCAAAACGGTCACCCTTTCTTTAACCGATTAAATGTAAGAAATGTAATAGTGGTAAAACGAAGAGTAGACTATCGAATCGATCGACGACCCCTCCGTGACCTGGAAGTAATTTACCAAAGTCTTTAATATTGTAATGACGTTTAATCGCAGATGCAACTAAGTCACCCATTTGACCGAATACCGACGCAATCGTTGTCACTACAAATAACGTGACAAATGAATCTGTCACTGGGAAAAAGTAATTGTAGGCAAATAAAAAGACAAGTGCACTCATAACTCCACCTAAAAATCCTTCAACCGTTTTGTTCGGTGATATCGCAGGCCACAATTTATGTTTTCCGAAACGACTACCTATAAAATAAGCACCTGAATCCGTTGTCCAAACAATCAATAAAGCATAGAAAATATACTCTAAACCGAATGCACGTGTTTCAATAAAGTAATGAAAACCGATCCCGACATATAACGCACTTAATAAAATAAAACCTACATGTTCAAACGTAAAGCGGTTTTTCATAAAAACTGTGTGAATCAATAATAAAAACATAATAAAGAAAAATAATTGTGTCGGTTCTAATGTTGTCCATTCTGCTAACTGTTCTTTTCCTTCACTCGGTAGTAAAATAAGCGCCAGTGCTAACCAACCTAAAATGCCTTCTACCGAAAAGAGTGACATTTTACGCATGCGAAACAATTCAAATAACCCGATCGTTCCTAACGCATAAATTGCCAACGTTAACGGCCAGTTACCTATAAAGATAATTGGAATAAAAATCCCAAAAGCAATAATAGCCGTTATAATCCTTTGTTTCATTTCGTTCCTCCTCCGACACTACCGAAGCGACGATTTCGTTGCTGATACTCTTCAATTGTGTCTATAAAATGCTCTTCTGTAAAATCTGGCCAATAAACATCCGTAAAAATAAATTCTGCATAAGCTAATTGCCATAATAAAAAGTTCGACAAACGTAATTCTCCACTCGTCCGAATAAGTAAATCCGGATCAGGTAAATGAGCAGTCATCATATGTTCATTCACAACTTTTTCATCAATCGCTGAAGGATCTAATGTACCTGCAGCTACTTCTTCTGCAATTCGCTTTGTCATCTCTACAAGTTCTGCGCGCCCTCCATAATTTAAAGCGAAATTTAAAACTAACCCATCATTATGTGCTGTTTTTTCCATCGCTTCATCAATTGCTCGCTTCGTATGCGCTGGTAAACGATCTGAATGACCAATCATTTCTACTCTCACATTTTCTTCAATCAATTCCGGCAAATATGTATGTAAAAAATCATTGGGGAGCTTCATTAAAAACTCTACTTCTTTCGAAGGTCGCTTCCAGTTTTCTGTCGAAAAGGCATACATCGTTAATACTTTCACTCCGAGACGATTCGCGATTTTCGTCACACGTTGCACCGTCTTCATTCCTTCTCGATGCCCTGCGATACGCGGCAAGTGCCTTTTCTTCGCCCAACGGCCATTGCCATCCATAATGATTGCAATATGTTCAGGGACTTCATTTGCTTTTACTTGTTCTAAGCGACTCACCGTCTCTTCTGTCGCTTTATTTCCGTTCCACCATTTTTTTAACATCCATCGTTCCCCCAATAACACGTTCTTTTTGAGCGAGTTCACAACAGTTATCGTACCAAATTTAACGATACATTTCATTAAGGAACTTATATTCCCATTAGAACTCTTCAAATTTAAGACGTTTGAGTGAATAGAAAAGTTCACCTTTCCATACACTTTGCAAATGACTGAACGAAATAACGAAAGACGCGAAAGCTATCATTAGCTTCGCGTCTTTAGCGATTACACGTATAACAATTCGTTAAACGTCCATAATTTCATTTTCTTTTTCTTGTGCAAGACGTTCTGCTTCTGCGATTGAATCATCTGTTAACTTTTGAACATCGTCATTGTAACGGTGTAATTCGTCTTCTGTAATGTCGCCATCTTTTTCAAGCTTTTTAAACGCTTCATTTGCGTCACGACGTACGTTTCGAATCGCTACTTTTGCGTCTTCTAATTGACCACCGACTACTTTTGCTAATTCTTTACGACGTTCTTCAGTTAATGCTGGTACTGATAAACGAATTACTTCTCCATCGTTTGATGGTGTAATACCGATATCTGAAACTAAAATTGCTTTTTCAATTTCATCGATAATCGTTTTATCATACGGCTTAATCACGAGTAAACGCGCTTCAGGCACTGTAATACCTGCCATTTGGTTTAATGGTGTCATCGCTCCGTAATATTCAACTTGAATGTGATCGACGAGTGATGCGTTTGCTCGTCCTGCACGAACAGTTGCTAAGTTACGTGATAATGACTCAATTGCTTCGTTCATTTTCGTTTTTGCATCTGACATAATTGTGTTTGGCATTTTATTTTTTCCTCCTTAATTACTCGATGACCGTACCGATCGGTTCACCTTGAACGGCTCTTTTAATATTGCCATCTTCTGAAATTGAGAATACAACGAGCGGAATATCATTTTCCATACATAATGTTGATGCTGTAGCATCCATTACTTCTAAACCTTGACTCACGACATCCATGTATGTAAGTTCTGTATACTTTGTTGCGTTTGAGTCTTTCATCGGGTCTGCTGAGTATACACCATCGACATTATTTTTCGCCATTAAAATGACATCCGCTTCAATTTCTGCTGCTCGTAATGCTGCTGTCGTATCCGTTGAGAAATAAGGGTTTCCTGTACCTGCTGCAAAAATTACGACACGTTTTTTCTCTAAGTGACGAATTGCTTTTCGGCGAATATATGGTTCTGCAATTTGACGCATTTCAATTGATGTTGAAACTCGTGTTTGAACACCTAAATTTTCTAATGCATCTTGTAATGCTAATGAGTTCATAACCGTCGCAAGCATTCCCATATAGTCTGCTGTCGTACGATCCATTCCCATCTCACTACCGATTTTACCTCTCCATATATTCCCTCCACCAACTACAACTGCTACCTCAACGTCTAAATCGACGACATCTTTTACTTGTTCTGCTACAGACTTTACAATCGTTGGCGATAAACCGAAGCCTTGATCTCCAGCAAGAGCTTCTCCACTTAATTTTAACACGATGCGTTCATATTTTGGCGCGCTCATTTGTATCCTCCACCTACTTAAAATAATTTGTTGAAAAATAGGGAACACATGATGTGTTCCCCATTGGAATGGTGCTTCTTAGCCTTTCATTTGTCCCATTACTTCGTCTGCGAAGTTCTCTTCACGTTTCTCGAGACCTTCACCAACTTCGTAACGAACGAATGTTGTTAATTTTCCACCTGTTGCTTCTACGAACTTACCAACTGTTTGGTCACCATCTTTAACGAATGGTTGTTCGAGTACACAGATTTCTTCGAAGAATTTACCGAGGCGACCTTCAACCATTTTCGCAACGATTTTTTCTGGTTTACCTTCGTTGAGTGCTTGCTCAGTTAAAACTGAACGTTCGCGCTCTACTTCTTCTTCTGCTACATCTTCACGTGCAATATATTGTGGGTTCATAGCCGCAATGTGCATTGCAACGTCTTTTGCTGCATCTTCGTCTGTAGCACCTTCAATTAATGTTAATACAGAGATACGTCCACCCATGTGTACGTATGGTCCGAATACATCTGCGTCTGTTTTTGTCATAATTTCAAAACGACGTAATGTAATTTTCTCACCAATTTTTGCTACTGCGTTTGAAATGTGATCTTGTACAGTTGAACCATTTTCCATTGTTGAAGCAAGTGCTGCTTCTACGTCTGCTGGTTCTTCAGCAAGTAAGTGATCTGCTAATTCTTGTACGAGGTTTTGGAACATTTCGTTTTTAGCTACGAAGTCTGTTTCAGCGTTCACTTCAAGGATTACCGCTTTGTTTCCTTTTGCTACAACAGAAGTCATACCTTCTGCAGCGATACGGTCACCTTTTTTAGCTGCTGATGAAAGACCTTTTTCACGTAAGAAGTCGATTGCTGCATCGATATCTCCGTTTGTTTGATCTAATGCTTTTTTACAGTCCATCATACCTGCGCCTGTGCGCTCACGTAATTCTTTAACCATTTTAGCTGTTACTGCCATTTTATATTCCTCCTATGCGATTAATCGCATGTATTTTAACATACATTACATACTATTTAATCTATTGTCGTATTTCTGAAAAAAGACGATAAGGGGATTAGCCGCTTATCGTCCTTCTTTTTCAAAAAATTACTCTGCAGCTTCTTCTGTTTTTTCTGCTTCTGCTTCAGCGTTTGCTTCAACTTCTGCTGCTGCGTCATCTTCACCTTGTTGACCTTCGATGATAGCATCTGCCATTTTGCTTGTAATTAAGCGTACAGCACGGATTGCATCGTCGTTTGATGGGATCACATAGTCGATCTCATCTGGGTCACAGTTTGTGTCGACCATCGCAATGATAGGGATGTTTAATTTATTTGCTTCAGCTACTGCGATGCGCTCTTTACGTGGGTCTACGATAAATACTGCATCTGGTAACTGTTTCATATCACGGATACCGCCTAAGAATTTCATTAAGCGTGCGTGTTCTTTTTCTAATTCAGAAACTTCTTTTTTAGGAAGTACTTCGAAGATCCCGTCTTCTTGTAACTTCTCG
>JASLGI010000195.1 GCA_030149685.1 Bacillaceae bacterium
TGTCGTCGTCGGGATGAGCGGAGGAGTAGACTCATCCGTCGCGGCGTATTTATTAAAAGAACAAGGGTATGATGTCATCGGAGTCTTTATGAAAAACTGGGACGATACGGACGAAACAGGCTTTTGTACAGCGACAGAAGATTTTGAAGACGTTGTAAGTGTCTGTAACGATATCGGTATTCCTTATTACTCTGTCAACTTTGAAAAAGAGTATTGGGACAATGTCTTTGAATATTTCCTAGATGAATATCGCGCAGGTCGTACACCGAACCCCGACGTAATGTGTAATAAAGAGATTAAATTTAAAGCGTTTTTAGATTATGCATTACAACTCGATGCAGATTATATTGCGATGGGGCATTATGCACGCGTAGAGGAGCGTGACGGTGGTGTTGCGATGCTTCGCGGTGTAGATACGAACAAAGACCAAACATATTTCTTAAACCAATTAACGCAAGAACAATTGAAACGTACGATGTTCCCACTGGGGCATTTACCAAAAAGCGAAGTCCGTCGTATTGCTAAAGAACAAGGTTTCGTGACAGCGACGAAAAAAGACTCGACAGGCATTTGTTTTATCGGTGAACGAAACTTCAAAGACTTTTTAAGTGATTATTTACCGTCACAACCGGGTGAAATGCAAACGATGGACGGCGAAGTAATGGGGACACATGACGGTTTGATGTATTACACGCTCGGTCAACGTCATGGGCTCGGTATCGGTGGTGCGGGAGAACCTTGGTTTGCGATTGGAAAACGTGTAGAAGAAAATATTTTACTCGTCGGTCAAGGCTTCCATCATGAAGCTCTTTATTCTGATCGACTCATCGCAACGAAAGTGAACTTTATGACACCGCGTGAATTAGGAGACACATTCACATGTACGGCGAAGTTCCGTTATCGTCAACCAGATACAGAAGTGACAGTGACACGTTTAGAAGATGGACGTGTACAAGTCGATTTTGCAGAGCCGGTCCGTGCGATTACTCCAGGACAAGCAGTCGTCTTTTATGACGGAGAAGAATGCCTCGGCGGCGGCACGATCGACACAGTATGGAAAAATGGACAACAATTAGATTACGTAGGGTGATGACATGAATTATAATGAAATCGGTGCAAAAGCATTACAAGAAGAGAAGACAGAAGAAGCGATTCAAGCGTTTATGCAAGCGATTGAATCAAATCCAGAAGACCCGAGCGGTTACATTAATCTCGGTAATATTTTCGCAGCGGTCAATGATTTAGAACGTGCGGAACAATTTTTCCAACAAGCGATTGCTTTAGATGAAAAAGCAGCGACAGCATATTACAGTTTAGCAAATGTATATTATAATCATGACCGTTTTGAAGAGGCAGCAAAGCTGTATGGAGAAGCAATCAAGCTCGGATTACATGAAGCAGATGCTCATTATATGTTAGCGAAAAGTTTCGAACATCTCGGTCAAGATAAACTCGCGTTACCGTATGCACAACGCGCAGCAGAACTTGCAAAAGAAGACGTACAAATACAACTGACTTATGCGATTTTATTAGCAAAAGTCGAAGCGTTTGAAGAAGCGCGGGAGTTGTTAGAACAAATCATTCGTGAAGAGGAAGAAAACGCAGATGCTCATTACAACTTAGGAATGATTTATGCTGTGTCGACAGACGATGCAGAGCGAGCGCTCCGACATTTAGAACGTGCATTTACAATCAATCCGGACCATCTACAAGCACGTGAAATTCATACGATGATTACTGAAGGGTTAAAACAGAAAGGAGAATGATACATTGGACCGAACAGAAGAACAATATGTCGTTTTACGACCGGTAGTGAAAATCTTTCATAATAGCGCTAACTTATTTACGATTATGAAGTGCCGCGTAAAAGAAACGAATATCGACTATAAAGAAAAAGATATTATTATTACTGGGAACTATCCGGTACTTGAAACAGATATTGATTATCGGGTGTTCGGTCGTATCATTCAACATCCGAAGTATGGAAAGCAACTTCAAGTAGAGCGGTTTGAAAAAGAGTTACCTTCGACGAAAGAAGGGCTCGTTCACTATTTATCGAGTGATTTATTTCCGGGAATCGGAAAGAAGACGGCTGAGCGTGTCGTAGAAAAATTAGGTAGTGATGCGATCGGGCGTATTATCGAAAATCCGAACGTCCTAGATGGTATTACAGGAATTACTGAAAAAAGAAAAGAAACGCTCGTCGACGTTTTACGGGAAAACTTAGGATTGGAACGAACACTCGTTCAATTGGCGAGCTGGGATTTCGGTCCGCAACTCGCGATGAAAATTTATCAAGTATATCAAGAAGAAACATTGGATAAAATTAAAGAAAATCCGTACCGTTTAATTGAAGATGTCAAAGGGATTGGATTTCAGCGAGCAGACAATCTTGGACGTCACTTAGGTATTGAAGCGACGAGTATTGAACGTCTCCGAGCGGCGATCGTTCATGTGATCGATACACTCGTTCAAAGAGAAGGTCACGTATTTGTCGAGTGGCCAGTTGTCAAAAAAGAAGCGAAAGCATTACTAGAAAAAAGTGCGCCTGTGATCATCGATGAAGAAGATTTAGAGCTTGCTCTCGCTTCAGCAATCGTTGAAGAAGCTGTTGTAAAAGAGGAGGAGCGTCTCTACTTACCTTCCCTTTACTATTCAGAAGTTGGCGCAGTCGAAGCGCTGAAAGCTTTATTAGAAACGCCATTAGAAGAAAAGTTTCCACTCGCTGAATTGAAAAAAGCAATCGGTACAGTAGAAGATGAATTAGATGTCACTTATGCTCCTACGCAAGTAGAAGCGATTGAGCGAGCAATCAATGAACCGATGATGATTTTGACAGGAGGTCCGGGAACTGGAAAGACGACGGTCATCCAAGGAATCGTAGAAACGTATCGAATCATGCACGGCATCTCACTCGATCCTGCAGATTATGATGGCGAAGAACACACTTTTCCACTTGCTCTTGCAGCGCCGACAGGACGAGCAGCAAAACGGATGGCTGAGTCAACAGGTTTACCAGCGATGACGATTCACCGTTTACTCGGATTTACTGGTGAAGACGATGAAGACGATTTTGACAGTCGTGAAATCGAAGCGCGTCTCGTCATTATTGATGAAATGTCGATGGTCGATACGTGGTTGTTTTACCAGTTGATGAAAGCGATCCCTCATGATAGTCAAGTGTTATTCGTCGGTGATGATGACCAACTACCATCTGTCGGTCCAGGACAAGTACTGTCTGATTTATTACGTTCAGAAGTTATTCCAACAGTTCAATTGACAGACGTTTATCGTCAAAGTGAAGGCTCTTCGATTGTCGAACTTGCTCATGAAATGAAGCAAGGGAATCTGAAGACGAACATTATGGAAAAATCGAGTGATCGTTCCTTTATACTAGCCAATGAACATCAAGTCGTTGAAGTTGTTGACCAAGTAGTGAGCCGAGCATTAGAGAAAGGGTTTTCCATTCACGATATTCAAATACTCGTCCCGATGTATCGAGGTCCTGCCGGAATTGATGCGATGAATGAACGGATTCAAGCGAGTATTAATCCACCCGCTCCTGATCGAAAAGAAATTACATACGGTCAAACGGTTTACCGTGTCGGTGATAAAGTGTTACAACTTGTAAATCAACCAGAATCGAATGTTTTCAACGGTGATATGGGAGAAGTTGTCGCTATTTTTGAGCCGAACGAAAATACGGAGAAGAAGCATCTCGTCGTCGTTGATTTTGATGGAATTGAAGTGACGTATGAACGGCAAGATTTAAATCAAATCACACTCGCGTATTGTTGCTCGATACATAAAGCGCAAGGTAGTGAATTTTCAATGGTTATTATGCCTATCGTCCGTAGTTATTACCATATGTTACGGAAAAACTTACTTTATACCGGAATTACCCGAGCGAGTGATTTTTTAATTTTATGTGGAGATCCTGAGAAATTCACTGAAGGTATGCATCGAACAGATGATATGAAACGTCAGACATCGTTAATTCCTCGTCTCTTACATGCATTAGATGAGGAAAAGTACGAAGCGTATATTGCGAAGGAAAACGTGCAACCGGTAAAAGAAGAGCAAATCGAGCGAAAAGAACGAGCAGTACGAACAGATGACGCTGCTCCCGAACACGAGCAGTTGTCATTAGAGAAAATGGCGGAACATTCCCATGAAGAGAGCGTGCCGGTATTAACAGAAGCGATGATGTTTCAAGTAGACCCGATGATTGGTATGGATGGAATAAAGCCAGAAGACTTTGAAACGAATGAGGACGATTGACAGAATGACCTCATTCTCTTATAATTTTGATATTAGATGAAATGAATAATGCAATCGATGAAAGAATGAGTAAAATAAGAAGAATTGCCCAGAGAGAAGTACCTCGGCTGAAACTACTTCCAATTCCTTATTTGAACGCTACTCTGGAGATTGCACGGTGCACACTTCCGTGAAAGTGTCTCGAGGTCTACGAGAGTAGACGAATGAGGGTGGTACCACGAATACAAATCTTCGTCCCTTTGATTAGGGGTGGAGATTTTTTTATGGAGGAAAATCATAATGAAACAATTAACAGCAGCAGAAATTCGCCAAATGTTTTTAGATTTCTTCAAATCGAAAGGACACGCAGTAGAGCCGAGTGCACCACTCGTGCCAATCGATGACCCAACATTACTTTGGATCAACAGTGGAGTGGCGACATTAAAGAAATATTTTGACGGTCGTGTGACACCAGATAATCCACGGATTACGAATGCACAAAAATCGATTCGTACAAACGATATCGAAAACGTTGGACGTACAGCACGTCACCATACATTTTTCGAAATGCTAGGAAACTTCTCGATTGGAGATTACTTCAAAGAAGAAGCGATTGAATTCGCTTGGGAGTTTTTAACGGGGAAAGAGTGGATGGCATTTGACCCAGAGAAATTATACATTACTGTTCATCCAGAAGACGAAGATGCGTACAATATTTGGATCGATAAAATCGGTTTAACACCTGACCGCATTACTCGTTTGGAAGGAAATTTCTGGGATATCGGTGAAGGTCCAAGTGGTCCAAACTCAGAAATTTTCTATGACCGAGGAGAAGAGTATGGAGCAGATTTCTCTGACCCAGAACTTTATCCAGGTGGGGAAAATGAGCGTTATTTAGAAATTTGGAACCTCGTGTTCTCAGAGTTTAACCATAATCCAGACGGTACATATACGCCGTTACCGAAACAAAACATCGATACAGGGATGGGTCTTGAGCGTATCGCATCGGTCGTACAAAATACGAAAACGAACTTCGAGACAGATTTATTTATGCCAATCATTGAAGAAGTCGAAAAAATGTCGGGTGTGAAGTATGGAACGTCTGAAGAAACGGATACAGCATTTAAAGTCATTGCTGACCACGTACGAACAGTTGCGTTTGCTATCGGTGATGGTGCGTTACCATCTAATGAAGGACGCGGCTACGTATTACGTCGTTTACTTCGTCGAGCAGTTCGATTTGCTAAACAAATTAACTTACACGATCCATTCATGTACAAACTCGTACCGACAGTCGGCCGTATTATGAATGACTTCTATCCAGAAGTAGAAGAAAAAGAAGCGTTCATTCAAAAAGTAATGAAAAACGAAGAAGAACGTTTCCATGAAACTTTACACGATGGTCTCGCATTGCTTGAGAAGATGTTACAAGAAGCAAAAGCGACGAAAGAAGCAACACTCGCTGGGAAAAACGCATTCTTATTATATGATACGTACGGCTTCCCTTACGAGTTAACAGAAGAGTATGCAGAAGAAGAGGGTGTTCGTGTAGACCGTGCAGGGTTCGATGAAGAGATGGAAGCACAACGTACGCGCGCACGTGAAGCACGTGAAGAAACAGACTCGATGCATGTTCAGTCAGAAGTGTTAAACAATTTAACAGAAGAAAGTGAGTTCGTCGGCTATGACACGTTTACTTTAGAGACTGAAATCGTTGCGATGATTCGCGATGGTGAACGTGTAGACAAAGTTTCAGCAGGAGATGAAGTTCAACTTCTTCTTGCGCGTACGCCGTTTTACGCAGAAAGCGGTGGACAAATTGCGGATAACGGAACGATTACAGCAACTGAAGGAAAAGCCGTGATGAAAGACGTTCAAAAAGCACCACACGGTCAACATTTGCATCGTTTAACAGTAGAAGAAGGAACACTTTCTGTCGGTGAAACAGTGACTGCACAAGTAGATGAAGTCGCTCGATTAGCAACAGTGAAAAACCATACAGCGACTCACTTACTTCACCGTGCATTAAAAGACGTTTTAGGGGAGCATGTCAATCAAGCAGGTTCATACGTCGGTCCCGATCGTTTGCGTTTTGACTTCTCTCATTTCGGTCAAGTCACTGAAGAAGAATTAGAACGTGTAGAACAGCTCGTCAATGAGCAAATTTGGAACAATACAATTGTACGTACAGGTCTTCACTCTTTAGATGAAGCAAAAGAAATGGGTGCGATGGCATTGTTCGGTGAAAAATACGGAGATGTCGTCCGCGTTGTCACAGTTGGTGATTACTCAATGGAACTTTGTGGAGGATGTCACGTCAATAATACTGCTGAGATCGGTTTATTCGTTCTCGAATCAGAAAGTGGTATTGGAGCAGGTACGCGACGTATTGAAGCAGTGACAGGAAAAGCAGCATTTGAATGGTTAAAAGAAAAGCAGTCAACATTGCTTCAAATTGCTGATGTGTTGAAAGCAAAACCGACAAATGTTGTGAAAAAAGCAGAAGATACGATGACGCGAGTGAAAGATCTCGAAAAAGAAAATGAGTCATTAATTGCAAAGCTTGGTAATGCACAGTTAGATGAGCTTTGGAGTCAAGCGACAGAAATTGATGGTGTCACTGTACTTGCGGCGAAAGTTGAAGCGAAAAACAATGGAGCACTTCGAGGAATGATCGATGAAGCGAAACAGAAATTCCCGAAACTCGTCGTCGTTTTCGGAGCAACAGATGGCAAAAAAGTAATGCTCGCAGCAGGTGTATCAAAAGAATTAACAGATACATTTAAAGCCGGAGACGTTTTAAACCACGTAGCGACACAATGTGACGGTCGTGGCGGTGGACGACCAGAGATGGCGATGGGCGGAGCAAAAGATCCATCGAAGCTTGATGAAGCGCTCGAGAGTGTATACGAATATATCAAATCTGTTTAATCCGAGTATGAAATCGGGTATACTAACATATATGACTTGTTCGCGGCTTTCTTGAAAGAAAGTCGCGCAAGTATATGAATCCGATCGATGGAAGAAACCAGAAAGCGGGGTGTCGAGTATGGATTCCTACGACAAAACAATGAAGTTTAATTTTCCAGAAGATTTACCAGAAAATGAAGTCGAAGAAGTCATGCTGCACGTATACAAATCATTAAATGAGAAAGGATATAACCCGATCAACCAGATTGTCGGTTATTTACTTTCAGGTGACCCAGCATATATTCCGCGTCATGAAGATGCGCGAAACTTAATTCGATCATTGGAACGCGATGAAATTATTGAAGAGCTTGTAAAATTTTACATTCGCGAACATGGAGGCCAATAAGTTGAGAACGATGGGACTTGATGTCGGTACGAAGACAGTCGGTATTGCCGTGAGTGATCCATTCGGTTGGACTGCTCAAGGAGTCGAAACGATTCCGGTAAATACAGAAGAAGAGGAGTATGGGCTTGAACGTTTAGATGAGCTCGTACGCCAATACGAAGTGACACGTTTCGTCGTTGGCTATCCTAAAAATATGAATAATACGGTTGGGCCGCGCGGAGAAGCGAGTGAAGCGTATGCAGAGTTGTTAAAAGAGCGTTACGGTCATCCTGTAGAATTATGGGATGAACGCTTGTCAACTGTTGCTGCCGAGCGAACGCTTCTTGAAGCGGATGTTAGCCGAAAAAAACGTGCCAAAGTAATTGATAAAATGGCTGCTGTAATGATTTTACAAGGCTATTTAGATTCAAAAAGTTAAGAGGTGAAATAATGGCTTTAAACCACGGAGATGAAACATTAACAATTATTGATGAAAATGGGAATGAAGTAGAATGCCAAGTCATTCTTACTTTTGACTCACCACAACCAGAAAAATATCCACGTTCTTACGTCGTTTTCCATGAGATGGACGCAGCGGATGAAGACGGAATTGTCGAAATCCAAGCGCTCGCATTTAAAGAAAATGAAGATGGCGACGGAGGAGCTTTACTTCCGATCGAAACAGAAGAAGAATGGGATATGGTAGAAGAAGTAATCGGTGCATTCGTAGAAGAAGACGAAAATACTGAACTTCACGTAGAAGAATAAACATTTTAGGGGCGGAGCGGAAAATATCCGTTCCGTTTTCATGTAAAGGAGGCATTTGATGAAACAGCCTACCCGTTTCGAGCAAAAGAAAGAAGAAGCAAAAATTGTTCGTAAAATTGTCTCGCGTATTACAGCGACAGTTTTAGGGCTCATGTTACTCATTAGTGTAATCGGCTTTTTCTATGTAAATCATGCATTAAAGCCGGTTGATAAAAAAGATGAAACATTAATTGCTGTCGATATTCCTATCGGTTCAGGCATTAATACGATAGCAGAAATATTAGAAGATCAAGGACTGATAAAAAGCGCACGGATTTTTAAATACTATGCGAAGTTTAATAATGAATCTGACTTCCAAGCCGGAAGCTATGAGTTGACGAAAGCGATGACGCCTGAAGAACTGATTAAAAGTTTGAAAACAGGTACAGTCTATCGAACGCCAGAATTAACTTTAACGATTCCAGAAGGTTTAACAGTTGAACAGACAGCAGAAATTGTCGCGGAAAAAACATCTGTAACGAAGCGAGAGTTTTTAGAGTATGTTAATGATCCGAAAACAATCGATCATTTCATTGAAAAATATCCACGAATCGTGACAGATGATGTCAAAGCAAAAGATATTAAAGTACCACTTGAAGGTTACTTATATCCAGCGACGTATCCATTTTTCGAAAAAAATCCGAGCGTCGAAAAAATTGTCGATGCGATGATTGAAGGAACAGCGATTAATGTCACTCCACTGCTAGGGGAATTAGAAGCAGAAGGTAAAAGTGTTCATTGGCTACTAACATTCGCCTCTTTATTAGAGCGTGAAGCTACAGCTTCCGTTGATCGTGCAACGATTGCGAGTGTGTTTTATAACCGTTTAGATCAAGGAATGCCTCTTCAGACAGACCCGACTGTGTTATATGCACAAGGGAAACATAAAAACCGTGTATTATATAAAGATTTAGAATTTGATGATCCGTATAATACGTATAAAAATAAAGGGTTACCGCCAGGTCCGATAGCTGGAGCAGGAATGTCTTCAATTGAAGCGACAATCAATCCTGCTGATACGGATTACATTTACTTCTTAGCAGATGAAAATGGAAATAACTACTTTACAGACTCATATGAAGAGCATTTAAAAAATCGAGATAAATACATTACACCGCAATTTGAAGAAGAAGATAAAAAAGCAAAAGAAAGTAAAGGTGACGGCAAAGATGAATGATGTCGTTCGTTACTTGGAAGAAATCCGGGGCACACGTCCGTTACTCATTCAAGAGATGGAAGAAGAAGCGAAACGAGATCATGTGCCGATTATGGATGCCTTAGGTTTTGAAACGTATCGAGCGTTGTTGCAATTACAGCGTCCCAAGCGTTTACTAGAAATTGGTACAGCGATCGGCTATTCAGCGATTCGAATGGCTTCGGCAGTTCCTTCTTTAGAGATCGTATCGATTGAACGGAATGCCCATCGCTATGAGCGTGCACAACATTACGTAGAAAGAAGTGAGTATGCACCGCGTATTACGCTGATTCATCAAGATGCATTGTCAGATGAAGTTACGTTTGAGCCGAATACATTCGATGCATTATTTATCGATGCCGCGAAAGGACAATATCGCAACTTTTTTGAAAAATACGTTCCTTATTTGAAGGAAGATGGTGTCGTGTACTGTGATAATTTATTCATGCACGGACTCGTTTTTCAACAATTAGAAGAAGTACCACGTCGCAATCGAACGATGTATCGGAATTTACGAGAGTTTACAAAATGGTTGCATGAGCATCCATCGTATGATTTTTCGATCTTACCTGTCGGAGACGGTATTGGAATCGCAAGAAAAAAAGATCGATAATTGAAATTTCAGCGTAATTGTACTATGATAGGTGCAATTCAAATAAGAAAGAAAGAGGCACTACATCGGAATTTTCTGATGTAGTGCCTTTATGAAAAAGAGCCGATAGACGATATTTCGGCACTTTCTCATTTAAAGGAGCCGCTTCGGGAGTACCTAAGCGGTTTCCCTAATTCATTGGAGGGACAATACATGACAAAAGAAAAACAGTATCCTATGACAGCAGAAGGTAAGAAAAAGTTAGAAGAAGAACTCGAACATTTAAAGACGGTTAAACGTAAAGAAGTCGTTGAGCGTATTAAGATTGCTCGTAGTTACGGAGACCTCTCTGAGAACTCAGAGTACGACTCAGCAAAAGAAGATCAAGCATTCGTTGAAGGGAAAATTTCTTCACTTGAGTCGATGATTCGTAATGCAGTGATTATTACAGAAGATGAGTTAAATAAAGATGAAGTCGGTCTTGGGAAAACAGTGACATTCCGTGAGCTTCCAGATGAGGAACCAGAAACGTATACGATTGTTGGTTCAGCAGAAGCGGATCCATTAGAAGGCCGTATTTCAAACGATTCGCCGATTGCAAAAGCGTTAATTGGTCATAAAACAGGCGACGAAGTAACGATCGACACTCCAGGTGGAGAAATGAAAGTCGTCATTGAAAAGATTGATTAATGATGAAATCAAAAGGTTCAACATCTGACCGATTATTAACAGTCGGTATTTTTATCGTCATCGTTCTTCTTTTTGTCGTCGGTAGTTCAATTTTGACGAAAGACCATGCAGCTCCTGAACATTTACAGCGTCAGCCTGTAGGAGAAGAGCAAGAGGAAAAAGAAGAAGAGAAACCGAAGGAAGACAAAGAAGATAAAAAAGAAGAACAAGAAGATAAAGAAGAAAAGCAACAAGGGCCAAAAGATGAATTGATCCAATCAGAAAGTGATAAGCCAGACGTTTTAGAAGTATGGACAAATGAGGCATGGGGACCGATTGGTACAGAACAAGAAGAGCCACATGTTTCAAAGTTTGATGGTCAATCACAAGATTGGATAGAGAAAAAGGAAGCAATTGCTGCTCCTCTTTCGTATGAAATGGAAGAGTTAACGTACATTTACGTTCAAGGCGGTGCTACGGCTAAAGAAGCAATCGGTACCGTACAATCAAAAGAAGACCGCGTGAAATATCGTGTGTACATTGAATGGGTGGACGAAAAAGGATGGAAGCCTGTTCGTGTAGAACGTTTGAAATAAAGAAAAGTGAGGGACTTACATGGCAATAGGAATTATTGGAGCGATGGAAGAGGAAGTAGAAGGCCTTCGTTCGTTAATGCAAGAACCGAAAACAAAAATGATTGCTCATACAGAGTTAATTGAAGGAATGCTTGATGGGAAAAAAGTAGTTCTCGTAAAAAGTGGAATCGGTAAAGTAAATGCGGCACTTTCAACGACATTACTTTTATCTCAATACGACATTGACCATGTCATTAATATCGGTTCAGCAGGTGGTGCTGATGAATCGATGGAAGTTGGTACGGTGGTCATTTCCGATGTAGTTACGCATCATGATATGGATGCGACAGTATTCGGTTACGTTCCAGGTCAAGTACCTCAAATGCCGGAAGTTTATGAAGCAGATGAAACACTCATTACTCTCGCTGAACGAGCGGTAGAAGAACTAGATAAATATCCATCTGCTAAAGGTTTGATCGCATCAGGAGATGTCTTTATGAGTGACGCTGTGCGTGTGAAAGAAGCATGTACAACATTTCCGAACATGATTGCGTTTGAAATGGAAGCCGCAGCGGTTGCACAAGTATGTCATCAATTTGATTGCCCATTTGTCGTCATCCGTGCACTTTCAGACATTGCAGGGAAAGAATCATCGATCAGTTTCGATGAATTTTTACCATTAGCCGCGAGTCATTCAATAGCTATCGTCCGTAATGTTTTATCGAAATTGTAATCGCTTCGTGTTAAAATAGAAGCATCGGAAGAAAAAACACGTACATGAATGAAAAACGAGCGTTTCCGATAGAGTCGTATAACTACTCTTCCGGGAACGCTTTTTATCGTGTAAGAAATGGAGTGTATTCCAATGATAGACCGTCTGTTTACTCCGAGTGCTTATGTCGCTTCGATTCAGCAAGTGACACCAGAAGCATTGAAAAAAAGGGGCTATACAGCAGTAATTACGGATTTAGACAATACGTTGATCGAATGGAACCGTGCTTATGCAACAGAAGAGGTGACGAGTTGGATTCGTTCACTGGAGCAAGCAGGACTCGACGTACTCGTCATTTCTAATAATAGTGAAGAGCGTGTACAAACATTTAGTGAACCGCTCGGGTTACGTTATGTAGCACGTGCGAATAAACCACTTCAAAGAGGGTATCGACGAGCATTTGCTCAGCTCGAAAGCCCGAAAGAAGAAATCATCGCAATTGGCGATCAATTAATGACAGATATTTTAGGAGGGAATCGTGCAGGCATTGATACGATTCTCGTTTTACCTGTCGTACAAACAGATGCAAAGGCAACGAAGTTTAATCGCTTCGTTGAAAGTAAAATTATGAAACGTTTAAAGGCACGAGGATTACGTGTCCAAAAGGAGGGCATCATTTGGAACAATTAAAATGTATCGGTTGTGGAAGTGCTATTCAGTCAGAGGATAAAAAGAAAGAAGGTTTTATCCCCGCTTCTGCATTAGAGAAAAATGAAGGAGATGTCGTTTGTCAACGATGTTTCCGTTTACGTCACTATAACGAAATTATGCCATCGACATTAACAGATGACGATTTTTTACAAATGCTTCACCACATTAGCGAAGAACGAGGACTCGTCGTACTTATCGTTGACTTGTTTGACTTCAATGGTAGTTGGGTGCGAGGATTAAATCGTTTTGTCGGACAGAACGATATTTTCCTCATCGGAAATAAAATCGATTTATTGCCAAAGTCCGTGAATCGAGGACGTATTCGTCATTGGTTGCAAAAAGAAGCGAGTGATCTCGGACTGAAATCCGTCGATGCAGCACTCATTTCTTCTATAACGGGCGAAGGAATTGAAGAAGCGATGGAGAAAGTTGATCGCTATCGACAAGGAAAAGACGTTTACGTTGTAGGTAGTACGAACGTTGGGAAATCGACATTTATTAATAAAATTATTGAACAAACGACAGGACTTGATGAGTTGATTACGACATCTTATTTCCCAGGAACGACACTCGGAATGGTAGAGATTCCATTAGATGATGGCCAAGTGTTAACAGATACACCGGGAATTATCAATGATCATCAAATTATTCATTTACTTGATGAAGTTGATTTGAAAGCAGTCCTTCCGCGAAAAGAAGTCAAACCGAAAACACATCAATTAAACGAAGAACAATCATTACTTCTCGGCGGGCTTGCACAATTTGACTTTTTAAGTGGTGATCGAACAGCATTTACTGTCTATGCATCACGCGATATTCATGTCCATCGTACAAAAACAGAAAAAGCGACGGCTTTGCGTGAAGAGCGTACAGGGGAGTTATTGACACCACCGATGCCGAAATCAACCACTGTATTACCAGAATTCGTTCGTCATGAATTTACAATTCGTGAACCGAAAACAGATGTTGCAATCTCAGGGCTCGGATGGATTACAGTGCACCATGCAAACATTCGTGTAGCTGTTCATGCGCCAAAAGGTGTCGACGTCGTTTTAAGACCGTCACTCGTTTAATGTTAAGGAGGGGTTTGTATGAAAAAGTGGTATGCCGTTATTGGGGATCCGATTGCGCATTCGCGCTCACCGGAGATGCATACTCATTGGTTGAAAGAAGAACAGATCGACGCTTCATATATTCCTATTCATTTGACGAAAGACCAATTAGCAAAAGGAATAGATAGTTTGCGTTTGCTCGGTTGCAGTGGTTGGAACGTGACAGTTCCCCATAAAGAAGCAATTATTCCATTACTTGATGAAATTGATCCACTCGCTGAAAAGATGCACGCTGTTAATACAGTCGTTCGTCAAAGCGACGGAACGCTCAAAGGATATAATACGGATGGTCTTGGATACGTCCGATCATTAGAAGAGCGATTTCCGACGCTTGATCGTGCGAGTCGGGTGCTCATCATTGGAGCAGGAGGAGCAGCAAAAGGAATTGCTTATGCAATGAAGCAAGAAGGATATACATCGGTGACAATTGCGAACCGAACGTTAGAACGGGCAGAAAAACTCGCTGCAGTCTTAGAGGCAGAAGCGCTAACGTTAGAGGAAGCGAGTGAACAACTAGAAATATTTGATTTACTCATTCAAACGACTTCGGTAGGTATGCAACACGCTTTGCAAGGAGTCCCGCTCGATCTTACGCGATTAAGAAGTGATGCGATTGTCACTGATATTATTTATACACCAAAAGAAACAGAATTGTTACGTCTCGCTCGACAAAAAGGAGCAAAAACGATGAATGGGCTCGGAATGTTTATCCATCAAGGCGCATTAGCGTTTAGTTATTGGACAAACCGCTATCCGGATGCTCAGTCCCTCATGAATGAGTGGAATAATTAAGGAGGTAAGCATATGCTTACAGGAAAACAAAAACGATTTTTACGTAGTAAAGCACATCATTTAAAACCAGTTGCACAAATTGGAAAAGAAGGTTTAACAGAAGCAGCGATGAAACAAATTTTAG
>JASLGI010000211.1 GCA_030149685.1 Bacillaceae bacterium
ATGGCGAGCGCGTGAATCATGACGCTCGGCAAATTGTTCATAATCGAAGATGAAATCGCTGCTAAAAATCCTCCTCCGATCGTCGCTGTAAATAAACCGCCTTCTGTGAGGGATTGCATCATACTTGCAACTTGTTCAGTAAATCCAGACTTCCCGAACCCGTAGACGACGATATACATACCGACCGAGAAGACGACGATCGCCCAAGGAGCTTCTTTGACGACTCGACGTGTATGGACGACGTCGCTTTGTTTCGCGACGAGTAAAAATACAATCGTCGCCGCTCCGACGATGAAGGAGACGGGAATGTGGAGCGGTTCACTCACGACGTAACCGATAAGTAATACGCCGATGATCCACCAAGAAAAACGAAATAGTCGTTCATCTCGAATCGCTTCTCGTGGCTCGCGTAAAGACGCGACGTCGTACTGTTTCGGTAACTGTTTCCAAAAGTATAATGTTAAAACGAGCATCGTAGCGAGCAGTGAAAAGAAGTTCGGAATAATCATGCGAATCGCATATTCGACAAATCCGATTCCGAAAAAGTCCGCAGACACGATGTTCACTAAGTTACTAATGACGAACGGGAGAGAAGTCGTATCCGCAATAAAGCCACTCGCCATAATAAAGGGAAAAATGGCTGCTTCTTTCAACTGTAAATGGCGCATCATCGATAAGACGATCGGTGTTAAAATAAGGGCAGCGCCATCATTGGCAAAAAGAGCCGCGACAATCGCACCGAGTCCCATTAAAAGTAAGAACAGTAACAGTCCGTGTCCCCGTGCTAAACGAGCCATATGAAGCGCTGACCATTCAAACATGCCAATTTCATCTAATAAAAGCGAAATTAAAATGATGCCGACGAAAGCGAATGTCGCATTCCAAACGATATCCGTGACGAACCAAACGTCTGACCAATCGACGACACCGAATGCGAGAGCGACGAGCGCACCGATTGTGGCGGACCACCCGATCGATAACCCTCTCGGCTGCCAAATGACGAATAGTAATGTCATAATAAAAATGAATGATGCGATGAACATAGCGAGCCTTCTTTCTTCATTCGCACAACAAACGGCGCTTTTCCGCAGTGAGCGGTTCGAGCGTGTTTGCGATGGAAGGTAATGTTTGGATAATGTGAAGAATGAGCGGATAGAGCGGGTGCGTTTGTCGTAATGAATAATACACCCATTTCCCTCGTCGTTCTTCAGTTACGATGGACGCTTCTTTCAGCCGTTTCATATGTTGACTAATAGAAGGCTGGCTCATGTCGAGCAAGGCGACGAGTTCACAAATACAAAAAGCGTCGTGGACTAAATAAGAGACGATACGTAAGCGCGTTTCTTCTCCGAGCGCTTTCAAAACATGTTCTGTTTCTAGAAATGTCATAGAAAATTTCCTTTCATATACGTAATGAGTAATTTGATTTTAAAATAAAGTGCTGTAAAATATGATAATTTAAAATGAACAAATAAGCAAATGATTATTTGATAATGAATTGTAACCTTTTCAAAAAAAGAAGTCTCTAATAAGGGAGGAGGGATAGAATGGAACGATGGATTCAGCGAGCAAAGAAAGGAGACGAAGTTGCTTTTTCACAACTCGTCACACCGCTTCGCCCGCGTCTACTATACAAAGTATTGACGATTACGAAAGACTGGGAAATGGCAGAAGATGTCGTGCAAGAGGCGCTTTTTACGAGTTATCAAAAGCTCGAGCAATTGAAAGAAGCCCGCTATTTTGAAACGTGGGTCATGACGATTGCGATTCGACTAGCGTATCGGCACGTCCAAAAAGAGCTAGAGACGATACCTTTAGAAGAAAGTATGATCGCCAGCATCCAACATGAAAACGAGCGGGAAGAAGTGCTCGTCCTATTGAAAGAACTGCGAGAGAGTGAAGCGCGCCTACTACAGACGTATTATTTTTCAGGTTATTCCATTCGAGAAATTGCCGAGCATTGGGAGCTGTCCGAAAGTGCTATAAAGACGAAATTACACCGCGCACGTCGAGCATTTCGTCGTGTTTACGAACGACAACGAGGAGGAATTGAAATGACAGAAGAGAACAGGTTACAACGACAATACGAACGAGCGAAAGAAATCGCAGGAGTCGCAACACCTCCAACGATTATCGATTACGATGAGGAAGAAGGAATGTACTTCATCGGTTGGGAAGAAGACGTCATGCTGACATTGACGAAAGAAGGGCGACTTCAAAGCTATGACCGAGAAGTGGAAGTGACGGGTGAACATCAGTCGCTCGAACAATTGCGCCGCATCGCTGAACAGTGGCTCGTTGCCCACATCGGTCCTGTCTTTTCACAATACCGAGCGGAGCGATTCATTGCGCGAACAGAAAGTGTGACGTTTTACTACGAGCAAGAAGCAGGGGGTCTTCCACTTCCGTATAGTGGTTGCTATGTCAAAATAGCAATGGATGGACAAGTGTCAGGGTGCTATCATTATGGTGAAGTAACAATTCCAGAAGTGAAAGACATCGTCCAACCGTCTGCCATACTCGAACATGCTGCCCGTCACGTCACTTTTGAAAAAGTGATCGATGAAGGAAGATGGGTGTATGTAGCGCGTAATGAAACGTATCGAGCAGATGTCGCAACACCGACACTTCTCTACAATTGGGACATGGAAGAAGAGCCTTCGAGTCGAGCGATGTCCATCGTTTGGCCGAAAGAAACGTCGCTCAGCTGGCAACAAATGCTCGATGTCGACAAAGTACGCATATTGCGCACGCGAGAAGAACCGAAAGCAATTGTCTACGGTACACCGCGAGAAAGACCGAAAGATCCGATGTCGTTTGAAACGTATTTTCAAGTGCAAAGTGCGGAGACGGTGAAAGTGACCATTGATGAAGAAACGAATTTGCCGAACGGTGCTTTTTCTTTTCGACAAGAAAAGGGAGAAAAGACGTGGACGGAAGAAAAGCGTCACGAACGAGCGCTCCATTGGCTACAAGTCGTCATCCCTCACGCTGTCCCTTACCTCGTCGAAATCGAACGTGAATTTTTAGATGAACCGTACGTCTTTCATTGGATAAATGATAGAGGAGATCAATTGGCGCGTCTTTCCGTTCAAGTGAGTGAAGTGACGGGAGCGGTGACGTACTATGCGGGTACTACGCTTACAGCAGTTGAAGCGCAACAGTTAACGGAGGCGGAAGTGTGGAGTGAAGAGGAAGTACGGGCTGACTATGTGAATCGCATGAGCGTTACAAAACGATGGGAACGAGTAGAAGGAGCGTATGTATTAGTGTATGACATCGTCGATCGCTCGACGAAACAACCGCTTGAACGTTGCGATGGACTCACTGGAAAATGGGAAAGCTAAAAGTTTTATAGTAATAGTATGTGAATGAAAGAGAAGGAATTTATTTTTCAAATAAAACAATGATACGAAGCGTATCGATACGTTTTGTAACGTTACGAAATGGTGCGTTACGAAATTTATCATTACGCCCGTATCGTTACGTTTTGTAACATAGCAAATCGTAACAAAATCCCGTATCGTTATGTTTTATAACGTTATGAAATCGAACGTTACAAAACGTTACCCTTAATAATACCATTCTTAAAAATTACCAAAAGAAGATATAATAATCTTTATCCGTCAATGGATCTTATACACGTACAGAGATGAAGATGAAAAAGAAAAAAGAAAAAGTTGTCCAGAAAAAAGAAGAGAGGCGTAATGTAACGGGTGAAAG
>JASLGI010000243.1 GCA_030149685.1 Bacillaceae bacterium
TCTTCATTTCGTACATCCGTTTCAATTATACCATGTGAATCTCTTCACTATCTTTATAGTATCATTGAAAAAAAGAGTATGACAATAGTTTTCCGACTATTTTCATTTTTTTGCCGTTTTTCTTCACTCTTTTTCTCATTCCCCTACATTTTTCACCTTTTTCCGTTATGATACAAAGAAAGGGGGAATTTCATGAAAAAAGTAGCTTTATTTGATTTTGATCAAACGTTTTATCGGGGAGATACTTTTTCATTACTTGCTACACATTTAAAAGAACATCCTACTTTTCAACATAAATACAACGATTTTTTCTTACCTTCGATCATTCCTTTTATTCAATATAAATTAGGTTTGATGGAAGGAGAAAAAATTCGACGCATCGGGATGCAAAACTTTTTACGCGGTTTACACGGTGTCTCGATCGAGCAAGCAACATCATTTTTTGCAGAACTCGACAGAGCGATTTATGCAAGAAGACATAAAAAACTGCATAAACGTCTCCTTCAGTTTCATGAAGAAGGATACATTACTGTCCTCGTCTCAGGAGCGTACGTACCGTTTTTACAAGTCGTTACAAAACGATATCCGTTCGATGCGGTTTTCGGTACCGACTTACCTTTACGCGACGGGAAAATTGATGCGACGATTCCGATTAAACATCGTCAAGCCGAAAAGAAAGTAGAAGCGATTAAAGCTTTCCTTCAAGGCGAGACGATCGATTGGAAAAATAGCTATGCATTCAGTGATCGTTTATCTGATTTGCCGATGCTTGAACTCGTCGGCAATCCTGTTGCAGTCAATGCTGAACCACGCCTTCAACAAGAAGCGATCTATCGTGGTTGGAAACAACTCGATTAAAAAAAGCGTTCCGTCAAAAGACGGGACGCTTTTCTTATGAAACAGCTTTTAAGCCAACGACACCGATGACGATTAAAATGACACTCACAATTCGTCCGATGCTTTTTGATTCTCCGAAGAAAATCATATTAATTAATACCGCTCCTGCTGTACCGATTCCGATCCAGACAGCGTAAGCGACACTCACTTGTAAATATTTGAATGAAAAATACAATAAAGCGAATGCGCTGAAAAAGCCGAGTAAATATAAAAATCCGTTCCACGCTGTTTTCTCTTCACTATATTTTTTTAGTCCGATGACACCGATAAACTCAAAGCCGGCTGCTAAAATGACAAGTGTCCAGCCAATTGCTACATCTGAAAGTCCAAACATTATTGTTTCAATCCTTTCATCGCTTTTTTCTCTTCGATACTATCTGCTAAGTTTAAGCCGATAACACCGATGACAATAATGACGATGAATAAAATCATCTGTCCTGTAAGTGGCGCACTAAATAAAAACGCATCCATTAATGCGACCCCTACTGTCCCTACTGCAGCGAATACAGCATAGACGGTACCTGTCGGTAACAATTCACACGCTTTCGTTAAGAAATGGAAATCAACGAAAATGAAAAATACGATAAAAATCCAATGCCACCATTCGCTGGCAACATTAAATCCGTAAATCCAAACGAGTTCAAAAAAACTAGTCAGCGCGACATACGTCCACGCTTTTCGTTTCGTTTGTGCATCCATGAATAATACATCCTCCTATTGTTGTAACCCTAATGCATGTTGTAAAAAATCAAATACTTCTTCTTTTTGAATCGGCGCTTGTGCTTCTTGGTCAACGTCATACAAATAAATTTGTTCGGCTGCTGACTCGACAAGTCCGATCATTAATTTCGCAAACCGTTCGGGGTGAACCGTTGGACGAATCGCTCCTTCGCGTTTTGCTTGTTCAAGCCGAGTACTCACCCATTCATAAAACGGCGCATAGACGGCTTCCCATTTTTTCAAATGTTCTGTCGAAGCTAATCCTGAATAAATTAACGCCTGAATTTCATGATAATCTCGGTTAATATCAAAAATCGCATCGATCATTTGGCGAATTTGTTGCTCAATGGGCGCTTGTTCATCAACCGTGTCATGTACATGTTGAATCGTACGTTCGACCATCACTTCAGCAATTGCTGGCATCAGTGATAGTTTTGATTCAAAGTACAAATAAAACGTTCCTTGCGCAATTCCTGCCTCTTTGACAATGTTTGAAATCGTCGCTTGATGAACGCCTTTTTCTCGGAATACTCGGATCGCTCCTTCAATAATTCGCTCACGTTTATCCAACTTCTCACCTCCCTATCAAAATGAATGAACGTCATTCATTATAACAATGTCCTGTAAAAACGCAATAAAAAACGAGCTTCTTTTTTAAGAAACTCGCTTCTTTCTTTTATTTCACCCAATCGTACGGTGTTTCTTGGTAAACGTAATAGTTTAACCAGTTTGAAAATAAATGATGCGTATGCGCACGCCATCTGTTCGACGGAGTTTTCGTCGGATCATTGTCTGGAAAATAATTTTTCGGCATCGTCGCTGTATTCGGGTCGCGTTTCATATCGCGCTCATATTCATCACGAAGTGTCGTTGCATCATATTCTAAATGTCCAGTCAT
>JASLGI010000245.1 GCA_030149685.1 Bacillaceae bacterium
ATAAAATAAACATCTGTTAAATAATGGACAACTTGACGATTCAACTTTGGTGAAAACGCATGTGTTGCCGTTGAAAAATAAAGTCGATCAACATTCTTTTCATGAGCTTCTAAAAATAATGCCGCTTGTTCTGCTTGTTTGAAAGATACATGTTGATCGGCTTTGCCATGAATAAATAAAAATCGGGCCGTCGTTTGTAAAGCATCTGTTAAAAAATAACGGGAACGATAAAAGCTCGGCTTATTCGGCGTTGCACCAATTAATCGCTTCATCATGCGACGCATATCGATTCGTTCATTGTACGTAGCGACGATATCGGTCATACCGCCCCAACTGACGATTGTCTGAATCGGTATCGGATGAGCAGCAAGTGCCAAAGCAACCGCTCCTCCTCTCGAATAACCGATTACATGAAGTGGGCCATCTTCAATCCATCGCTTTAATAAGTAAGCCGCAATGACCGCATCCATTCGATCTTCTCCGACAAAATAGTCTTTTCCTTCCCCTCCACGATTCCCTCGATAAAAAGGAGCAAATACGACGTACCCTCTCGTTGCAAACTGTGTCAAACGACTAGGACGGACATTCCCAATACTTTGAATCCCTCCGCGCAAATACAATATGCCTCCTCGATAATGTCGACGACGTTCATAAGCTAAAAAACCTTTCACCCGATATCCACCGGACCAATACGTTACTTCCTTCACAACAACTGATGGTGTCGGAGACGGCCATAAACGAATTCGTTCGATTGTTCCATCACTTTTTTTCATATTCTTTCACCTTCTCTATCACATCTCGCATCGCATCAATGGTCATATGAACACTCATATTCGATTGCGTAGCAAGCTCTTCCGACGTCAACCATTGGGCCCCACTCGTTTCTTTTTCAAAGATCAACGGTCGTTCTTTTTTTCCCACGTATGTACTCATATAAACGGCCTTACAAAAAGGACGTTCAGAAAAAACAACAAATTCTCCGAGATATTGCGGCATTTCCACAACTATACCTGTTTCTTCCCATGTTTCGCGAACAACAGCCTCTTCCAACGTCTCTCCTTTTTCCACTTTTCCTCCTGGAAATTCAATCCCTCGGCTATAATCTTCCGTCACAAGCCATCGCTCATTATGGTAAACGATAGAAAGTATGTGGCGAGGAACAATTTCCCAGCGATTCGAAGTGTCACTCCATTCAAAACGCATATTTTTCAACTGTTCATTATTCATTAGCCTTCCTCCTTTTCTTCTATCGTAACAAAAAAACGAGGAAGGAGAATCCCTTCCTCGTCTTACTTACGCACGAATATCGATCGATTGCCCTTTATGCGGGTGAGTAACTTGTGGTTGTTCAGGCATTTGTTGTAACATTTCTGCTGCTGCAGAAGTACTCATTTCGAGCGACTTGTTCATGACACTCATTTGAACGAGTGATTGCAAGCTTTGTAACTGACTAGCCATCATTGCATTCAATTCCATCTTTACCACATCCTCTCCCCTACATTATCGACGAAAGTCTTACGTATTTCAATACTTACTCGTTCGTTTCTCCTAAGAAAGCACGTAACATCCATTGATGTTTTTCGATCTGTTGGTAAATACCATTTAATAAATCTTCTGTCATATCGTCGCCGATACGTGAAGCTTCTGTCATCGTTTCTGTTAATTCATTCATAATTTTATCAAAGTCAGCAGTAATTTGAGTAACCATTTGTTCTGCAGTTTTTTCATTGCCTGCTTCTGTAACAAAAGCTAACTCTAACTGCTCTTGTAAACGTGATGTCGGCTCTCCTCCGAGTGTTAACATACGCTCTGCAATATCATCCATATATGTCGTTGCTTCTCCGTAAAGCTCTTCAAATTTCGCGTGTAAAGTAAAGAAGTGTGGTCCTTTTACATACCAGTGATAGTGATGTAATTTCATATACATAACAGACCATGTTGCTACTTGTTCATCTAATTTTTTCATTAATTGTGTCAAATTTCTCATCCTCCTTAGAATGCGTTTCTCTTTTCAAATACCTCTTATCTTCGTACACTAAACATAAGATTCGAAAAAAGGAGTATTTTCATGTTAAAAAAATTGTTCATCGGCATCATTCGTCTATATCAAAAGTTTATTTCTCCACTCTTTCCACCGACGTGTCGCTTTACACCGACTTGTTCTCATTATAGTGTAGAAGCTTTAGAAAAACACGGTTTTTTTAAAGGACTATGGCTTTCTATAAAACGTATTTCTCGCTGTCATCCTTTCAATGATGACCCTCATTATGATCCTGTACCACCCGTTAAAAAAAAGAAACAATAATCTCATGCCGCCTAGTCTTTTCTTCACTCGCCGAAGAAAGACTAGGTTTTTTACTCGTTCAATTTTATAAATTACTTGATTTTTTGATACATTATCGTTATGCTTATATTTGTTAAATCGTAATGATTACTATTTAAACCTAAAGGAGATTACATATGCAAAAGAAATTATTAGTTTCAATTTTATTTATTTCGATTTTAGCATTTCTAGGAGCTTGTAATAACGAAACGACAACTCCTAACAATGTAAATGAAGAAAAGCCAATGATTTATACTACTGTTTACCCTTTAAAGTTTTTCACTGAACAAATCGGGGCAGATCTCGTTCACGTTGAATCAATCTATCCTGCAGGAGCTGATGAACATACTTTTGAGCCGACTCAAAAAGATATGATGAAGCTTGCAGATAGCGACCACTTCTTTTATATTGGACATCAATTAGAAGGCTTCGTTCCAAATGCTGAAAAATCATTAAAAAAAGAAGACGTCACGTTTCATGCAATTGGTGAAATGATTCCTGAAAACTTATTATTAGAAGGACACAGTCACCACGACGAAGAAGAGCATGACGGGCATGAAGAACATGGAGAAGAAGCGCACGAAGAAGAACATGATGAACATCACCATCATCACGGTGATATCGATGCTCACTTATGGATTACACCAACTCTCGGTGAACAATTAGCAACAAACATCCATGCTATTTTAGTAGAAGCACTTCCTGAAGAAAAAGAAACACTCGATCAAAACTTAGAAGAAGTGAAAAAACAATTGACTCATTTAGACGAGCAATTCAAAGAAATGAGCAACAAGGCGACGAAACGAACATTTTTCGTCTCTCACGCAGCATTCGGTTACCTAGCACGTGACTACGATTTAGAGCAAGTCGCTGTTGCTGGACTCAACTCTCAAAGTGAACCTTCTCAAAAACAACTCGCCCAGCTTGTCGAGTTAGCGAAAGAAAAAAATATTGACTACATTTTCTTTGAACAAAATGTTTCTTCAAAATTAACAGAAGTGATTCAAAAAGAAATTGGTGCAGAAGCATTAGAACTTCACAACTTAGGTGTACTAACAGAAGAAAATATTAAAAATGAAGACGACTATTATACATTAATGGAACGTAATGTCGAAGCTTTAACGAAAGCACTTCATTAAATAAATAGAACCTAGCGACTGTAAAACGAGTCGCTAGGTTTATTTTTTAATACATATCTACCCGATATTTTTTTAAAGTTTGTTCATCAATCGTAACACCAATGCCAGGCTTATTGGATACGTGCATTTGACCCTCACATAAAGTGAGTCCAGGTGTTATAATATCGCGTTCCCAAAAATGATTCGACGCACTGAAATCTCCTGGTAATGTGACACCATCCAATGTAGCTAAAGCGATATTATGCGCTTTGGAAATACCAAATTCAATCATGCCACCAATCCATAAATCAATCGATGCTTCTTTAGCCCGTTGAATAATATCTAAAGATACAGTCGGTCCTCCGACACGCCCAGGTTTTAAAACGAGACAATCCGCTGCGCCCGAACGGATTGCCCATTCGGCATCTTCTAACGAAGCGATACTTTCATCTAAACCTATCGGTGTTTGAAATCGAGGTGTCCATTCTTCATAAAGTAATCGTTCTTCTTTTTTAAACGGTTGTTCAATTAAGCGTAAGCCGATCGCATCAAATGCTTGTAGTTTTTCTATTGACTGTTGTGTAAAGGAACCATTCGCATCAGCAAAGAAATACGTTTCCGGAAATTCTTTTACTACTCGTGCAATAATATTCGGATCGATCTGTCGATGTATTTTAATTTTCACTCGACGATATCCAGCATCTACTGCTTTTTGCACTTCTTCTCGTAATTCTTCTTCTGTTTTCCATGTCACAACAACTCCTGCATCTATTGCATGCTTCTTTCCACCATACAATTCATATAAAGGAATACCCTTTACTTTCGCATACAAATCCCAACAAGCCATATCTAACGCTGCTTTTGCCATACGATTTCCTTTCACCGTTTCATACAACTCATACATTTCACTAGGATGAGTCATTATTTCCCCTTTTATTCTTGGTAAAAGAACATGACGTAAAACGAACAATGTTGTCTTCACTGTTTCTTCAGTATACCAAGGTGTTGTGAAAGCAACTCCTTCCCCATATCCTCGGTAGTCATCACTACGAACTTCAACAATTAAACTCTCTCGCTCTTGAACGTGTTGTAATTTCGTTTGAAATGGTTTCTTTAATGGCGCAACGATCCGGTGAATGAAGATGTCGTCAATTCGGATGCCCATCGTTTCAATTCCCTCCTTAATAATTTATTAGACGCATTACGTGGCAACTCATCGACATAATGAATA
Source organism: Bacillaceae bacterium (assembly GCA_030149685.1). The sequence goes on from JASLGI010000245.1 coordinate 4,673, forward strand.
GTATGAGGTACTTTGTAACGCGCTAAACAACTTGCGCAATGTTCATAATAAGCTTCTTCTGAAAATTGTTCGGTTACGACTAAAAAAGCAATTGGCACTTCTCCCCACTCTTCATGCGGAATGCCACAAACTCCCGCTTCAATAATCTCTGGGTATTCTAACAGCTTATGTTCAATTTCGGCTGGATAAATATTTTCTCCCCCTGAAATGATTAAATCCGCTCGACGATCGACGACATAAAGATAACCTTCTTCATCGATATATCCTAAATCACCTGTATAGAGCCAGCCATTTTCATCTACTGCTTTTTTACTTGTCGCATGACCGATATATCCTGGAGTAACATGAGGTCCTCGAATACAAATTTCACCGATCGCTTCATTCTTTTCTTTTTCAATACGAATATCATTGAAAAATAACGGTTTTCCCGAAGAACCTATTTTTCGCAATGCATCTTCTGCTCGTAATGTTGCTGTTTGAGAACTCGTTTCTGTCATCCCGTATGTCTGTAAAATAGGTAAACGACGCTTTTGAGCTCGTCGAATATCTGACGGTGGAATCGGCCCACCTCCTGCAAGCATCGTATGGAAAGAAGGTGAAGCAACTTCATCTCGCTCTTCTAATACGTCAACAATTTGTCGCAGTGTCGTTGCAACGACAGACATTCGAGTAACATTTCCATCTGTAATTAATGTCGCACAATGAGCAGCATTAAACTTCGGTAATAAATGAACAGTTATTCC
>JASLGI010000018.1 GCA_030149685.1 Bacillaceae bacterium
ATAACGATTCCTTCACTCGCTAACTCAATCAGCTTCGGATAATTCTTCCTCATTCTATACTAGCCTTTTTTCATAGCTATTTCAATATTATCTCGTAATTTGTAAATGAAGACAAGCTTATTTCAACAATTCTTCTTATACATCACATGAGTTTGGTGAACCGACTTCTTTATCTGTTCGGAATGATGAACCACAACCACATGAAGCGATAGCATTCGGGTTGTTAATTGTGAAACCTCCACCCATCAGTGATTGCTTAAAGTCAACGACTGTTCCTTCTAAAATAGGTGCATCCATTTTCGCAATGACAATCTTTACCCCATGTTGTTCATAAAGATCATCTGTTGCTGCAGGTTCTTCTTCAAATCCTAACCCATAAGTAAGTCCGCTACATCCGCCACCTTGAACACCGACGCGTAAATAAGCATCCTCTTCTCCATTATGCTCCATCATTGTTTTCACTTGTACTGCTGCTGCTTCTGTTAACTCTACTACTTGTGTCATTTTTATCCTCCTATAATTTTTACTGTTTTTTTGCTATTTCCCCTCATTCTTTGTTCTTTTCCTCTATACTAGAGAGTAGTTAAGAATGAAGGAGCTTATGAAATGAATGAAAAAATTGAACCGATTTATTTGAAATCTTTTAAATGTTTGTTTTGTCACACACCGTTTAAAAGTTCGCGTGTTCGTTCTCGTTTCGTTAGAATCACTTCTCACGATTCCGACTTTAAACCGAATTATCAAAATAATGAGGCGAATCCATTGTATTATAATGTCGCTGTTTGTCCTCAGTGTGGATTTTCTTTCACTGAAGATTTTTTACCGACATTTTCACCAATCGCTAAGAAAAAAATTAAAACATTCATCAGTGATCAATGGGTCCCACGCTCATATAGTGAGAAACGAACAATCGACGATGCGATTGAGACGTATAAACTCGCTTTATTAAGCGCAAATTTAAAAGAAGAAAAACCGCTACCTTCCGCTGGTATTGCGACGAGACTTGCTTGGCTCTATAGAGAAAAAGATGAGCCTGTCAATGAAAAACGTTTTCTTCAAGCAGCACGCGATTTTTATATTCAGGCATATGCAGAAGAAGATTATGTCGGCACACTAATGTCAGAAACGCGGGTACAATATATGATTGCTGAACTCTCTTGGCGAATCGACGATCAAGAAGAAGCGATCCGACAATTTAGCGATGTACTTCAATCAACGGATACGTCGGATACGAAAATTATCGATTTCGCTCGTGAAAGATGGCAAGAAATTCGTGAAAATCGTTCGTAACGATTAGATTGAAAAGTCGACGAGAAAACTCTCGTCGACTTTTTTACATACGTATTTATTAGAAGACTTGTTCGACTTCTACTACACCTGGTACTTCTTCTAAAAGTGCACGTTCAATACCAGCTTTTAATGTAATCGTTGAACTTGGGCATGTCCCACATGCGCCGAGTAAACGTAACTTAACGATACCATCTTCAATGTCAACGAGTTCACAATCCCCGCCGTCACGAAGTAAAAATGGACGTAATTTATCAAGTACTTCCTGTACTGGTTCTACTAATTCTTGTTGTGTCATGAAATTACCCCTTTCCATCAAAAGTAAGATGAACTCTTCTTTAGAACGAGAAGGATTCATTAGTCATTATTATAGCACGCACTTATTGAAAAAACATTGGATACGCTCGCTTATTCTCATTTAGAAAGCATTCATTGAAAACTATGGTAAAATGAATAATTAGGTATCGACAACTTTGAATTAGCTATTGTGCCAGCGGTAGTACCAAAGTAAACCTGACTTCATTAATCGCGCGACACGCCCTGTAATCGTCATATCACCAACGTGGAGGAATCCTCGTTTTTTCCCGAGCGCTCCCATAAAGCCTTTTAATTTTAATTCCGGCATTTTTTCAGGAAGCGGTTCACCTTTCCATGTTTTCGTAATAACGTCTGCGATTTGTTCACCTTGTACACCTGCAAGTTGTGCACTCGGTGCGTGCGGTAATGATGCACAATCTCCGACGACGTAAACGTTCGGATGCGATGGAATTTGGTGATATTCATTTAAAACTACACGGTTTCCACGATCTTTTTCAACTTCAAGTTCTCGAACAGGTTCAACTGGACGAACACCTGCTGTCCATACGACGGCATCGACTGGAATTGTTTCATCATGATTGTGTAACAATCCATTTTCTACTTTCGTAATATTTGACTTTGCGACGACTTCTACATTGTGCTCATCAAACCATTCTTGAATGTAATTGCTGAGACGTTCTGGAAAATCACGCAAAATACGTGGTCCACGGTCAAATAATTTAATATTTAAATCCGGGCGACTTTCGCGAAGTTCACTCGCGAGTTCAATTCCGCTTAATCCAGCACCTACGATTCCTACAGTTGAACCCCCTTTTAATCCGAGAAGATCTTGGTAAGTTGTCCGTGCGTTGTAGATTGATTGAATACTATATGTGTTTTCATCTGCCCCTGGAACATTGTGATAATTGTCTTCACAACCGAGTCCTATGACGAGTTCGTCGTATTCTACTTCTCGACCATCTTCTAATAACACACGGTTATTATCGAGATCGATACGATCGACACTTCCTTCAACGAAGTTTAACTGTGGATGTTCTGGGATTGGTACGCGAACATCTGTATCTGAAACGGTACCTGCTGCAATTGCATAAAACTCAGTTTTTATACTATGAAACGGCGTGCGGTCAATTAAAGTAATTTCAACATCAGACGGTATCTTCTTTAAAGTTCCTTGAAGAATACTCATATTTCCATAACCTGCGCCTAACAAAACTAACTTTTTCATGTCGGTCCCCTCACTTTTTACAAATAATCCGTTCAATTCAAATTTAATTATAACAGTTTGTGACATATTTCACAATGCTGTGTCTAAATATTGACGAAAAAGAGTAAAAAGCGTAGCCTTTTAC
>JASLGI010000068.1 GCA_030149685.1 Bacillaceae bacterium
TTTTGTAATGTTTTTAAAAAAGTACCAATTTCTCTTTTAGAACGTAAATCAATACCGACTGTCGGTTCGTCTAAAAGTAAAAACTTCGGGTGATGAATGAGTGTCAACGCAATATTTAATTTACGCTTCATCCCTCCAGATAACCGGTAAACTTTTTCTTCCCAACGATCTAAAGAAAGCGTCTCACAAATTGTGCGTAACTCTTCTTCTGCTAATTGAGTAGGCGCTAATTTAGCAAAAAACAACATATTTTCTTTCACGGTTAAGTTTTCCCACAAAGCTAATTCTTGTGGTACATACCCGATCAATTGACGAAGAGCCGCAATATTTTCATCATACGTATAGTCTTTATAACGAATAATGCCATGATCTTTTTCTTCCACAGTTGCTAATATTTTTAGTAACGTCGACTTTCCAGCACCATTTGCCCCGACGATCCCTACCCAATGTCCTTCTTTTACTGTAAATGACACATCTTTTAATACTTTGCGTTTCCCATAACTTTTTCCGACTTGATGTACGTATAACATTCAATCTCTCCTCTTAAATACTAATAGTCCACTCATTCCCACAATAAATAAAACAGGAAGAACTCCTTGCCATAGAGCGAGTAAAGGATGCATCGAAATGATCGCTTTTTGCGTAACTAAAAAATGAAACATCAATGCACTAACTGTAAATAATATACTAAATAAAAATCCCCATCGGTCATAACTAGAGACAGATGTTGTATATAATACGAGGATAAAGGCGCCTAACGACAGTGCTAATCGATAACTAAATAATTGAAGAAATGAAAGGTTCAAAGAGAAAAGACTGTTTGCTAATAGATCCATTCCTACCATCATCATGGATAAAAGAACAACTCCTACCAATAAATAACGAAATGTCGTCATACGATAAAATACTAATCGAAGAGACAACGGACCTTCTCTTTGCAGGCGAATCAGTCGAAAGCTAAAAACAGTACTCCATAAAGCTAAGATGGACCAAACAATTAATGGGACTTCATCGACTTCACTTACTTCTTCCTTTTGATGATAAGCGACCTCTAATAACGTTCTCTTCTTCTTCCGTTCATTCAACACTTTCTCAACGAATGAAGCATCAATGGAAACATTCACTTCTTTTTGGATGACAGTGACAGCATGTACCGTACTTGCTGCTTCATTCACAGAAGATAAAATGAGTTCTTTTGCTGGGAAATAACCGAATGATTGCGACGTTCTTTTCGTTACAATCGTTTGAGATAAACGTTCTTTTTGAACGCCTTCTCCAAACCCCTTTTTTATTACCCATACGCTATCGACTTTTCGTGCAAGTAATAATTGTTCAGCTTCTCGTTCATCTTCCATTACTCGAATATTTAGTAATTCCTCTCGTTGTAAATCTTTCAATAACTGCTTAGAATAATTACTTCTATCATCATCAATATATGCGATTGGAATGGACCAATCCTCTTTATTAGTCGTTACAAAATGAAGGAAGATATACGTTCCGAGTAAAGGTAAGATGAGTAAAAATAGAAGTATTCTTCTCCGCTTTTTCAACAATGACCATTGGCTCTTCCATACATTCATTCCACTCGCTCCTTTCGTTGCACAATCACCCATACAATGAAGAAGACGACCAATGTAATACATTGCACAAAGATAGGGGGTGTAAATTGATCATAAATGAGTAAGTCTTCAAGAGCCGTTAAAAACTCTGTACTATAAAAGAAGGCCGCTATTTTTTGCATAAGAAAAGGCGCATAAAGTAAAGGAATGATACCGCCACTAAAAACAACGAGTACAATTAAAGTGAACAGTTGTGTCAGTCGAACGATACTCAAAGGAACAACGCGCTCAATGATTGAAAGAATGAACGTAGTACAACTGATCAAAAGACCAAATAACAACAATAACCAAAAATAATCGCTCACTACGAGATGCACTGGAAGGAAATAACGAAGACTCACAATGATCCCTATACTCAATGCAAACATGACAAACAAAGTCATCAATAAACGTACACCTTCAATCAATATCATCGGCACATCATATAATTGCAAACGTAAACGAATCGGTCGTGGAAACGTTTGACCAAAAAATTGATAAAATAACCACGTCCAAAGTAACGTAAGCCAAAATGCAAAACGAATACTCCAATAAACTATTGGACGATCACTACTTGTTTGTTGCAATATCTCCTCTTCAAGAATGCGATCTTTAGCAACAATTTGCATCGCATAATGCATGAACTGCTCAAACATTTGTTCATCTCTCGCTTCTTTTGACAACCCTTCTTCTTTTGCAAATTGATGAATTGTCAAAATAGCTGCTTGAGATTCATTAATCGAACGAGCAATACTTTGGGCGAGTGTATATAACATATAACTTTCTATCTTCCCACGCCCCGTGTCGTAAATATCTAATGTCACTGAATGTCCTTCATACAAATTAGAAGTAAAGCCCTTTGGTATAAGAAGTGCACCGCGATAAGGTGATGCATTTTCCAATGACTGTACTCGTTGAAAAGCAACATGCCCATCTAACCATTGACCTTCTTCTAAAAGAGAAAGAAATACTTCTGTTTCTTCAGATTGATCCAAGTCAATAACTGCATAAGTAATAACCCCTTCATCTTTTCCAAACAAACTCCACCCTATCGCTCCACCGAGCAATCCAATCAATAAAAAAGGAAAAAGCAATCGAAGGAAGAAAGAAAACTTTCTTCGCTTCCATTGCTCATAAAGTTGTTGAAAAAGATAAACTATCTTTTTCATCACTAGTCAATCCCTCACTTTAAAATGAACTGTCGTCAAATAATGCACTATATTTCATTTCGATTTTCATTGCTACTTCTTCAAGATAATCTGCAAGTTCATCTTTAGATAAGTCATTTAAATCTTTCACATTTCGTGTCGGGTTTTCTCCGCTATCTTTCGTACGAGCGATTGATGAATCAATTGTTAAAGAAGCCATATCTGTTGTGAATCCAGGGAATTCGACACCAAATGTCATCGTACTATCAATTCCTTCTTTAACGTATTCTTTTTCACCCGTCCATACGAGTGTACCTTCTACATCTACTGAAGATAATTTAATACGACGAGTATAATCGTGGTCTTCTTTCGATAAACTCTCATCTGCTTTATATTGAAGCGTGTCATTATTAACAGAGATCTTTATATCGTCGGCAACTTTCTCGCCATCATACGAAGTAACTCCTGCAATTTTGATATCATCATCCGTATCGTAAATGACATATTCAAACTCATGCCCTTCATTATTACGCAAATGTTCTCCTGAGAAAGCAAGATCACCGTCTAATGTTAATTCGCGCTTAGCAATAATTTTATCTGCTACCCAAATCGTCGAACGTACCGATCCTGTCGACCAGTTGGAGCGATTTTCTAACTCTTCTGTAATATCGTCATTTAATTCATCCAACGATTGTTTAATTTCTTTTTCAGAAAGTGCCCCATACATATGAGCAGTACGCTCGAATATTTCTTGTAACTTTTCATCGTCACGCGTCACGGTAAGTAAAGCTGCCCATACATCTTCTACTTCCTCTGCTGTTAAATCCATCACAATTTTATTGGCTTTTTTCTCTTCACCAAATAAAACAATTTTTTCTTTCTCTTTTGTAAATGCATCTTCTGGTAAAGCCTCATAAAGCGTTTCACTATATGTTTTCTTTATGTATGATACATCTTTTTCATTCATTCCTTGAAACTGTTTAAAATATTGAGAAAAATCGAGATCTATTTCGTCATCATCTATCACTTCCGTTAATCGCTCATCTGTAATAGTAACGGTCTCGTTTAATACAGGTAACGTTAAAAAAGCATCATGTTCATGAAGACGAAGTTGTAAATCATCTAATGTTACTCCTGCAATATTCATGTTTCCTTGAAGATCTAAAACTTCTTTTTTAGCATCTACGATAGAAGACACTTCGATATGTGAACCATTGATTAAATCAACTGGGATAAACATAGCTAATGCGCCGATTTCCCCAATATTTGCTGTCACTTTATAATCTTGTTTTACCGCATGTTTTTGAGCTGTTTCTACATACATCTCCCACTCTTTAGCATAACGACTTTTAAAATCATCTGTCACCGTTTCAATCATTTCAACTTCTGCTGATAAATAAGCATTTTTAGGTGTATTTACAAAAAATGCATATCCAACTCCACTAATTGCAACAATCGCTACAATGATTGCGACAATTAAACTTGTTTTTTTCAT
>JASLGI010000069.1 GCA_030149685.1 Bacillaceae bacterium
TTATTAAACCGTCATTTTCCGTCGATGTCGTTCCGTATTTAGTCGGTTTATTGTCAGCTGTTTTCGCAGCGGCTGCGTATACGTTTTTACGTGTACTCGGAAATCGTGAGAAGTTTTATACGGTCGTCTTTTATTTCTCATTTTTCTCAACGGTCATTTTATTGCCGTTTCTCATTATTTTTTATGAGCCGATGACGTGGATGCAATTGACGTACTTATTACTTGCAGGTGTTGCCGCGACTGTCGGACAGTTCGGGATTACATTAGCGTACAAATTTGCACCCGCACGAGACATTTCGATATTCTCTTACTCAACGGTCGTTTTTACAACGATTCTCAGTTTCGTCATTTTCAATCAAGGACCGGATATGTATAGTATCATCGGATACGTCATTATTTTAAGTGCGATGACATTTATGTTCTTTATGGGTAGAAAAGCGAACCCTGTCGCATAACATGAAAGCGGATGAAGATTCATTCATCCGCTTTTTCCTATTCAAAAAGCGGAATATTTAAGCAAATAAAAGGCGAGCTTATTTATTTTGTGATACACTAGGGGGTAGTTAAGTCGTTAAAACGACGGACATTAGAGGAGGATTTTCATGTATACAATTACATCTTATGAAGAGTGGCTCGACCTGCTCGAAAAAAATGATAAAGCATTATTATACGTAAAAATTGATGGTTGTTCAGTCTGTGATGGATTACTTCCACAGATTGAACCTTTACAAGAAGAATATCCAGACGTACCATTCCACGTCGTTAACGTATCCGACGTTCCAGAGATGGCAGGGCAGCTTTCACTCTTTACAGCGCCAGTTGTCCTTCTATTCCTCTATCAGCGCGAATATTCACGCTTCGCCCGCTTCGTCCAAATGGATGAACTTCGTGAACGTTTAGAAGAAATCCAAAAATGGGATGCAGAAGAATAAATGATTAAAACTAGCTTTCTCACTAAAGGAAGCTAGTTTTTTTAATAGTTATAAGTTTCCATATTGATTATTATCCGATATAATTATGTTATCAAAATTCAAACTTCAAATAAAAAAGGAAGTGAAGAAATGAATATTTTAATAGAAGAAGCAACTGCTCAATATATTTATGAATTACAACGATTAAATAAATCCCCTCATACTATTAAACAATACGGTATCGATTTAAAACAATTCGTCACTTATGCAAAACAACTCGGCGTAACGAGCATCGAAGACGAACGTTTAAAAGAAATATGCTTAAATTATGAAAGCGCGCTAAAAGAAAAAAAGTTTGCTCCAACATCTATTCGAAGAAAAGTATCTTCGCTTCGTTCCTTCATTCGTTTTTTAGAAAAAACCGAATTTATTGATCAAACTTTTCATCAATTCATCGTTCATCATGAATCATGGGAAGTTGATCTCTACGTACCATCTGAAAAAGAGATTCGAGATATTTATTATTTTTATCGTGCACCAAAAAAAATCCGTTCTTATGATGACTGGCTCTATCTGCGGAATCGTTCAATCGTTCAAACGATGGCAGATACAGGATTAAAAGTCGCTCAAATGAAGCGGATGCAGTATGGACATTTGGATGGAGAGCAGGGAATCTTTTCATTAATTCAACGAGATTTATCATTTAAAGAGTTAGAAATTACTCCACATACATGGAATCATCTGCGTCATTATTTAGAGAAAACAGCCGAATACTTTGAGTTCGAATGGACACCTGGAAATTATGTATGGTTTGGACAAAAAGGATTACAACAACGTTCAATGAGTGAACGAAGTTTTGAACGTATCATTCAACGAGCAACAGCGACACTCGGAAGTCGTGCTCGCGGTTCTGAACTTCGCTACTTCCGGCTTTTACAAGAGTACGTACAAACGGAAGATATAGAGAAAGTTGCTCATCAACTTACTTACGAAGCGCCAGAACCTGCAAAAGAGCGGCTTGATAAAATTTTTGACCGAGATACAAAACCTTCACCTAAAAAATAGCGAAAAAATTTGAAAAAAGGACGAAAAAAATATGACAAAGGCCTGATCTTTTTAAGCAAATTACTCGTCATCATTAGGAGAGTTATGATAGAATATAGGTTATTGATAAACGAAAGGAGAGGGGTTATTTGCCTAAAAAGAAAAAAGGTTCATTAAAAAGACTCGTTCAAACAGGGCTTATTATTTTACTTACCCCTCTTGTCATCCTTTTGTTCGGAACAGCATTCTTTTTATGGAAGGAACCCCCAATGTTTGTAGAGAAGACAGTACAAGCAATTTCTCAACATATTGAAGACCGTAATGGTGGCCCCCCTCTTCCTATTGAGTATATTCGTCTTTATCAGGCAGCAGCTGATGAATATAATATACCTTGGACATTACTAGCTGCTGTTCATCGGATTGAAACGAGATTTTCAACGATGGATACATTAGTATCACCGGTAGGAGCTGAAGGACATATGCAGTTTATGCCATGTACATTTGTCGGATGGGAACATCCTAGTTGCTCAGGGCTAGGTGAAGGAGACATTCCGAAAGAAGAAAAAACAAATCCTGTTGCGATCGCAAAATATGGAGGGTATGGTGTCGACGCTAATGGAGATGGTGTTGCTGACCCATTTGATATTGAGGACGCTGTTTATTCAGCTGCAAACTATTTAGCAGCAACAGGAGCAAAAGATGGCGATATTAAAGAGGCTTTATTTAATTACAATCGAAGTGAACAATATGTCGATGACGTTTACGCGTTTTATGAAGAATATGAAGCTCGACGCTACGAACTTGAAGTTGCTGCTCGCCAATAACTAAAAATGAAAGCAATCAAAAAGGAAGTTGCCCTATCATAATAAGGCGACTTCCTTTTTTCTTTTATTCCCTATACCGCTGCGAACTATTCGGACATACTCACCTTGCGAGTTGCAAGAACGAATATTTCATTAAATGAAAAACATAAACCCACTTTTAAGTGTCTATTTAAAGAAATAGCTTTCCTCACTTTTATGCTTTTTTATTCATTGAAGAAAGAATAAGGCTTAAAATGAATACAAATACTAAAGCTCCTAGTAATGTAGGTAAAATATAAAAGCTAGAAACTTGTGGTCCCCAACTACCGAATAAATTTCCACCGATCCATGCACCGATAATACCTGCTAAAATATTTCCGATGACGCCACCAGGAATATCTTTTCCTAAAATCATTCCAGCGACTGCTCCTAACACGCCGCCGATAATTAAATACCAAATAAAACTAAACATATGCGTCACATCCTTTTCTTTTGTCTTAATCATCTATTGCCAACTTACTTTCATTTCAAACATCTTTCTTGAACTACTACTAGGCTAAAGCCTAGTAGATTCCTAAGTACAGCGTTCTAACGAACGCTAATTGATTAGGTTATCCCCGTAGTCCCTACGGTTAGAAGTCTTTCAGCTTCTTTTTTCAGATTCTGTCCTGCGTTAATATCTCTATCGTGATGTGTATGACATGACGGGCATGTCCATTTACGTAAATTGAGATTTTTAACGTCTTTATTTTGGTATCCACAGTTTGAACAGAGTTGAGAACTAGCAAACGTTTTAGAT
>JASLGI010000074.1 GCA_030149685.1 Bacillaceae bacterium
TCTTCATCTTTTGCCAAAAACTGTGTACTCATTCCTACGCCGAAGTCAAAACCTTCGAGGAAGATGAACCCGACGAAGAGAACACCGATTAATATGAACCAAAACTCTGCTAGTGTTAGTACCATATTATTTTGCGCCTCCTTCAAACGGATCCGTAGCTGAAACGTCTGCTTTCGGCTCTTCATGATGTCCTCGTTTAATGTACTTGATAAAGAGGATAACCATTAAGATACCTAAGATTGCATAAATTGTAGAGAATGCAATGAGCGAGAACAAAATTTGTCCTGCTGTAACGTTTGGCGATACAGCTGCTGCCGTTTCTAATAATCCATTAACTACCCACGGTTGACGACCAACTTCTGACATGATCCAACCTGATGAGTTTGAAATGTACGGGATGAAAATTGAAAGGATAAGTAATTTTAAGAACCATCCTTTTTGTTGTAAAGTTCCACGGTATGAGAACCATAATCCGAGTGCAGCTACTAAGACAAGTACTCCTCCAAGACCAGCCATGATACGGAAAGTCCAGAATGTTGTCTTAACTGGTGGAATATAATTTCCTTCACCGTGTTCAGCGATGAGTTCCGCTTCAAGCGTATTCATCCCTTTAACAGCTCCAGAGAATTCTCCGTAAGTTAAGTAGCTTAATGCATATGGAATATCAATGCGGAATGGTGTGTCACGATTCTCAACATCGATATTTGCTACTACTGTCCACGCTGCTGGATCTCCTGAATCTTCCCAAAGACCTTCAGCTGCAGCCATTTTCATTGGCTGTGCGTGCATTAAGTGTGTCGCTTGTGAGTGACCTGTGATTGCTAAAGCCATAGATGTGATAAGAGCTACAATTAAACCAATGTTCATTGAACGTTTGTAGAATTCCATGTCACGGTTTTTCATGTAGTTCCAAGCACTTACTCCTGTTACGAAGAAAGCACCTGTCGCTAAACTTGCGAACACTGTGTGAGGGAATGCTACCCATAATTTTTCGTTTAACAATACCGCTGCGATATCGTTCATCTCAGCACGTCCACCTTCTAATACATAACCAACTGGGTTCTGCATGAATGAGTTCGCTGCTAAGATCCAGAATGCTGAGAGCATTGTACCGAATGATACGAGCCAAATTGAGAGTAAGTGTACCCATTTTGGAACTCGACCCCATCCGAATACCCAAATACCAATAAATGTTGATTCTAAGAAGAATGCGAGTAATGCTTCAATCGCAAGTGGTGCTCCGAAAATGTCTCCTACGAATCGTGAGTACTCTGACCAGTTCATTCCGAATTGGAACTCCTGGAGAATACCAGTAACAACTCCTACCGCAAAGTTAATGAGGAAGAAAATTGCCCAGAACTTTGTCATCTTTAAGTAAATCTCTTCTTTTTTCACATGATAGAGCGTCTGCATAATTGCAATTAAGAACGCTAAACCAATTGAAAGTGGAACGAAGATAAAGTGGAACAAAGTTGTTGAAGCGAATTGTAATCTTGCCAATAGTACTTCTTCCATCTTAAAAAGCACTCCTTTCGTTTATCCAATCCTACCTTAATATATATTGTAGAACAATTCACCAAACGAATGGTGAACGTTCTGTCAACATTGTTTGACAAAATGACGAACTATAAGCATCTTACTTGCTCGGGATGTTTTATTTAGGTAAAGTAATTAGCTTTTTAATTCACACTTTGGCAAAGCGAAGGAAGTTTACTAAGTTTGAGCCACTAAATTAAGGTAGTTTCATTCAACGATGACCCAAAACTCTTCCCTCTATAATGTAACGTTAAAAGCGCGTGAAAACAACCTTAACAATGCAACCTTTTTTATTTTTTCACACTTTAACGATCATCGATTGCTTGAATGAGAGTATCTGATGATTGAGCGAGTAATTCTACTGCCCCATGTAGCTCATTTAAAATTTGCGTAATTGTCGTAATCTCTTCATTCGATTGCGAGCTTTGTTGTTTAATACTACTCATCGCTTCGACAATCTCGCTAAATGTTTGAGCTACTTCATTTGAACTGCGAGCACTCTCTTCCATTAAATCTCGAATATTATCGACAGAGCTTGTCACTTCTTCTACATGTTCTTCAGTTTCTTGAATGTAACCAGTGACATTACCAATAGCATCTTTAATCTCCTCTGATAACTTACGTACCTCAGAAGCGACGACCGCAAACCCTGCTCCATGTTCTCCAGCGCGAGCTGCTTCAATTGCTGCGTTTAAAGCGAGCAAGTTCGTTTGATCCGCAATTGATGTAACAAGGTCTACGATACTTCGAATACTTTCAGATGACTCTTTTAACGCTTCCATTTTTTCTGTTACTTCGTGGATACCACCTGCTGTTTTTTGCATTTCTTCTGTTTGCATACTCATTTGGCGGTCACCTTCGATTGAACGTTTCTCTGTTTCGGTAACAAACGATAAGTTTTGTTCAGTAAAATCTTTGATCGTTTCTGCTTGAACAGCTAATTGATCGATGGATGCACTCGTCTGTTGACTAACGGCAGCAAGCTCTTGGACCGTACTTAATACTTTTTCTTGAACACCTTCTTTAAATCCGCGTTCTTCCATTAGCAGTCGCATCTGTTCTTCTTCATAAGCTTCTAAGACGAGTTGTTGGTCAAAGTTTAACATTTTATTAAAAGAAGAAATTAAAAGAGCTCGGTCATCATCTGATAAATTTAATGTCATTGCATATCGAATAAATGTATCGATTAAAGCGTAAAATGAACCGATATACCATTTCGGTGAAAGACCAATTCGTACGTGTGCCATAGCTACACGATGACGGCTATCTACATAAGAATCATCTATACGTCCTTCGAACATTTCTTCTAAATAAGGCTGCAATGCTCCTTTTAATCGAGTAATTGAACTATGACTTTGAACGATCGAACTTAAATGAGGAATTTTTTCAAGTCGCTCATAAAACGCATCGACTAAATTTCGAACGAGCTCTCTTTTTTCATGTTGCAATGTTTGTAAAATTGCTAAATCTTCTTTCGTTAATCCGAGCAAATGGGCTTGATTGCGCATTTCCTCACTTGATAAGTCTAATTGTACAGTTGGTAAATGACGACTAAAGTCGAGTTTTTAAACCTCTTTAGTTTCTTTCATACTAAATAAGCGTCGCATAATACTCCTCCTTTACTCTCATTTTACCACTTTTCGACTCATCTCTCCAACCTCATTTAATATATTTGCAACAATTAACCCTGTAATTAATGCAATAATGCTCATTACAAGCGGTGTTCCACTTTCAGGAAGTCCAGGATACATAACGAATACTGAACCGAGAATCAATCCTAAAATGACAGCATATGTCACTTGTGGGAACGTTTTTAACACATACGTAATCGCCTTACTACTTACGACGAAACCTACAGCTACACCTGCACCGATCACAATAATAATCGGCAAGTTTAGTGTAGAGAGCGCATTAATAGCTGATTCATATACGCCAACACTCATTAAAACGAGGGAACCACTGATTCCCGGTAAAAGCATCGCCATACTTGCAAGCCACCCGGCAAAAAATAAGCCGACGCCTCGTGTGACGTTCAATGATGTAATCGCTAAATCACTCACTTGAACGAGACGCATCGATCCCCAAGCAATTGCCATAAAGAGCGCAATCGTAAAATGTTGCCAACGAAACATCGTTTTAACGTTTGCTTGCTTAGCAACAAAGGGAATGATACCTAAGACGAGCCCGATAAAGAAATAATAAGTAGGTTCTCGGTAATTCGTTAATAAAAAATCGAAAATTCGGCTAAAAATAAGTAACGCTGAGCCGATTCCGAGAACGAGTGGAAGTAAAAAGGGAACATGCTTTTTCCAATCTTTACTGAAGAAACCACTAATTGATTCTAAAAATCGTTCATAGATTCCTAAAATAAAAGCGATGGTCCCTCCACTGACACCTGGAACTAAGTCACTAATTCCCATTAAAAATCCACGATATAGGTTTTTCCATTCCATTAATCTCGTGCCTCCAAAATTCAAAATTGTTTCCTCAATAGTATAGCACTGAATATAAAAATAGAAATCTTTTCTCACGACAAATTAAATTGTTTGTTTTTTATTCAAACCTTTTAAGCTTTTCATCCGTCTAACCTAGCAGTTGGGCGTTTTTAAGAGTATAATTAAAATTCTAGAAAGGAAGATTATATGTCCGTACAAAGCAAAAAGAAAACGGTGATTTTTAGCATTTTGAGTATTATTGTTCTTGCAATCATCGGAACTTTCATCTTCACTCAAACAAATTTATTCGCCGAGAAGTCTGTGAAACTAGAAGACTTAGAAGTGAAAGAAAAAGAAATTACTGCAAAAGAGGAGCAGCTCGCAGGCTTTACTTTAACTGAAGAGAAATTAGAAAGTGAGAAATATCCATTTTCTGTCGTTTATCCTCAAACGAAAAACGAAGCATTTAACAGCGAAGTTAAAAAACAAATGCACGATGTCGAACAACGATACTTAGATAAAGTGATCGAAAAACGATTAGCAGACGACTCTGCTAAAGGAGAACTCACGACAACTGTTCAACCAGTAACAGAACAAGATGAAAATGGCGTGATCGTCTTAACAAAAGGTACAATTAAAGGAGAGAAAACTGAAGAGTCTTTCCAAGAAATGTACAGTTTCCAAATGAATGAAGAAACAGGTGAGCCTCTCGCGATTGAAGAAGTATTCATCTCTGAAGAAGGTACATTACAAACGTTAGCAAAAACAGTAGAACAAGCGCTTCGTACGAACGATGAGAATGAAGAATTAGGAGAAGAACCTTTATTTAAAGAACCTACATGGAACCACTTCTCTAACTTTGCACTTACAGACCAAACGATTAACTTTTACTTTAATCAACCAGTGAAAGGTCAAGCGCCGATCGTTTCTATTAAACGTAGTGACCTTAACGATATTTTACAGGAAGAATACCAAGCGTATTCTGTCGATCCTACGAAAAAAATGGTCGCTCTTACTTTCGATGATGGACCAAATCCTGCAACGACACCTAAAGTGCTCGAAACACTTGAAAAATACAATGCAAAAGCAACATTTTTCATGCTTGGTCAACAAGTAGAAGCACACCCTGACTTAACAAAAGATGTACAATCACGTGGACATGAAATCGGAAACCACTCTTGGAGTCACCCTGTGTTACCTTCTTTACCAGATGCTCGTATTAAAGAAGAAGTTTTAAATACGAACGCAGTAATTAAAGAAACACTCGGTGAAGAACCGACCGTATTCCGCCCTCCTTATGGTGCAGTCAATGATAAAGTGCGCGCACATTTAACACATCCTGTCATTATGTGGGACGTTGACACACTCGATTGGAAACACCGTAACCCTGCGCAACTATTAGATTTCGTAAAAAAATATACACATGACCGTAGTATCGTTTTAATGCATGACATTCATCAATCAACAGCAGATGGTTTAGATCAAGTAATGCAGTTTTTACAAAATGAAGGTTATCAATTCGTAACGATTTCTGAACTTCGCGCAGTAGAAGAAGCAGAGGAAGCATAATAAAAAGAGAAGGGAGGAATCGTTCCTCACCTTCTCTTTTTTCTTTTTTATTGTTTAAAAACAGACGTACTATGTTTCGGTTGAACACGCGCTTTCGGATCAAGATATGCTTTCGCATGGTTAATCGCTGTCGGTGCTTCACCTAAACCTACTGCAATTAATTTTACTTTTCCGTCATATGTCGCAACATCCCCTGCGGCATAAATTCCTGGAATATTTGTTTCCATATGAGAGTTCACGACAATCGTATTACGTTCCATTTCAAAGCCCCAATCTTTAATTGGCCCGAGTGATGAAATGTTTCCATAGTTTACAATTACATGATTTAAATCAAATGTCTCTTCTTCTCCGTCACGACTTTTTACTGTTACACCTGTTACTTGACCATCTTCTCCGTGAAGGGCATGTACTTGACGAGATGTTTTCACATCAACAGTTGATGACATTAACTGATTCACACTCGTTTCATGTGCACGGAACTTATCACGACGATGAACGAGTGTCACTTTTTTCGCTACTTCTTCTAACATAAGCGCCCAGTCTACAGCAGAATCTCCTCCGCCACAAACTAACACTTCTTCTCCTTTAAATTTCTGAAGGTCTGGCACGCTATAATGTAAGGATGTTCCTTCGAAATCCGTTTCGTTCTCTACTCCTAATTTACGCGGTTGGAAAGCGCCGATTCCTGCTGTAATTAAAATCGTTTTCGTTAAATGCTCGCCTTTATTCGTTTTTAATACGAAATGATCGTCTTTTTTCTCGAAAGATTCGACCGTTTCTTCTAAACAAATTTCAGGATTTGCAAATTCGGCTTGTTCGACTAAATTATTTACGAAGTCTTTCGCCAAAATTTTAGGGAACCCACCAATATCATAAATATATTTGTCCGGATATAACTCCATGAGTTGTCCTCCGAGCTGTGGAAGGCTATCAATAATACGTACAGACATTTCTCGCATTCCTGCATAAAACGTCGAGAATAACCCTGTAGGACCTCCACCAATAATCGTAATATCAACGATTTCTTTCGTCATATGTTTTCCACTCCTAGTTATTAAATTACTACCTCGATGAGAAATCTTCTCTCTTTCTTATTATGTACTACTTTTGTGAGAAATTCATATAATTTGTTTGAATATCATCTTTTTTTCTTTGCTTTTTTTCAAAATTTGCAGAATAATAGAATAGATTCATAATTTATTAAAGGACTGATACTATGACGCTTACATTTGAACAATACGAATATGTTCGTCCAAATATGGATGAACTTGAACAACAATACGACCTTCTTCTTGAAGAATTTCGCCAAGGGAACTCTGTAGAAGCACAGAGCGAAACAATGAAAAAAATTAATGCGCTCGCTGCGGACTACTCCACACAAATGAACTTATCATACATTCGTTCATCAATTGATACGAATGATGAATTTTATCAAAAAGAGCGCGAGTTTTTTGATGAAGTAGGTCCTCGTTTCCAAAAGTTAACGACAGCTTATTATAAAGAATTGATGAACACTCCACATCGCGCTGCATTAGAAGAAAAATGGGGTACGCAATTATTCGCTTTAGCAGAATGTGAGATTCGTTCATTTTCTGAAGAAGTAATGCCTCTTTTACAAAAAGAAAATAAATTAACATCAGAATATGCAAAACTCGTCGCTAGTGCACAAATTGACTACGATGGAAAAACATATACATTGGCACAGCTCGGACCTTTAGCCGAATCAAAAGATCGCCAAGTTCGTAAAGATGTGATGAATGCTCAATATTCTTTCTACGTCCAACACCAAGAACAATTCGACCGTATTTATGACGACCTTGTAAAAGTACGCCATGAAATTGCAACGACACTCGGTTTTGAAAATTTCGTTGAGCTCGGTTATTTACGAATGCAACGTGTTGACTATGATAAACATATGGTCGCTCGTTACCGCAAACAAGTCGAAGAACATATCGTACCGATCGCCACAGAGCTTTATAAACGCCAAGCAAAACGAATTGGCATTGAAGAAAAAGACTTCAAATTTTACGACCAAGCACTCGATTTCTTATCAGGTAACGCAACACCGAAAGGCTCACCTGAATGGATCATTGATAACGGGAAAAAAATGTATAAAGAACTTTCACCGGAAACGGATGAGTTCTTCACTTTCATGACAGAAAAACATTTAATGGACCTCGTAGCAAAGAAAGGGAAAGAAAGTGGAGGATATTGTACGTTTATCGATAATTACGAATCTCCTTTCATCTTCTCTAACTTTAACGGAACGTCTGGAGATATCGACGTATTAACACATGAAGCAGGACATGCTTTCCAAGTATATTCAAGTCGTCATATCGGAATTCCAGAATACATTTGGCCAACACATGAAGGTGCTGAAATCCACTCGATGAGTATGGAATTTTTCACATGGCCATGGATGGAACTCTTCTTTGAAGACGAAGCAGATAAATATAAATTTGCTCATTTAAGTGATGCATTATTATTCTTACCATACGGTGTAGCTGTTGACGAATTCCAACACGTCGTTTATGAAAATCCAGAAATGACACCGGCTGAACGTAATGCTGCGTGGCGCGATATTGAGAAAAAGTATTTACCTTTCCGCGATTATGACGGCAATGAATACCTCGAATCCGGTGGTATTTGGCAACGTCAAACACATATTTATGAAGTACCGTTCTATTACATCGACTATACGTTAGCGCAAGTTTGTGCGTTCCAGTTTTGGCATCGTTCACAAGAAGACTTTGAAGACGCTTGGAAAGATTATGTTCACCTCTGCTCACTCGGCGGTACACAATCATTTACAAACCTCGTCAAAGAAGCTGGACTTCAATCACCATTTGAAGAAGGCACTGTAAAAGAAACGATTCAACACGTGCAAGCATGGTTAGACAAAGTAGACGATACGAAATTATAAGACAAAACCCCTCATTAAGCGAAGTATCACTTAATGAGGGGTTTTCTTTACATAAGTCCTTTTGCGCGTCCTTTTTCATCTACGTCCATTTGAAGAGCTGCCGGACGTTCAGGTAAACCAGGCATCGTCATAATATCTCCTGTGAGACAGACGAGGAAACCTGCACCTACTTTTGGAACGATTGATCGAATCGTAATTTGAAAATCTTCCGGACGACCGAGCTTTTTCGGATCATCCGATAATGAGTATTGTGTTTTTGCCATACAAACAGGCAATTCATCCCAACCATTTTCAACAACTTTCGCTAAATCTTTTTTCGCTTGGTCGGTGAAGTGAACGCCACTACCGCCATAAATACGACGGACGATTTCTTCAACTTTCTGTTCGACTGAGGCCTCTAAGTCATATAAAAGTTCAAAATCTTTTTCTTCTTCAAACAATTCTAATACTTGTTCAGCTAATTCGACGCCACCTTTGCCGCCTTCTTCCCAAACTTTCGTTAAGGCTGCACGTACATGTCGTTTTTCACACCATTGTAAAACAGCGTCAATTTCTTCATCTGTATCTGTCACGAAATGATTTAAAGCGACAACTGGCTCTACTCCAAACGTACGAATCGTCTCAATATGTTTTTCTAAATTGACGATTCCTTTCATAACAGCATCTACATTTTGTTGTTGTAATGCATCTTTTTCAACGCCACCATGCATTTTCAATGCACGTACTGTCGCTACAATGACGACTGCATCTGGTTCAAATTCAGCTGCCCGTGCTTTAATATTCATAAATTTCTCTGCACCGAGGTCTGACCCGAATCCTGCTTCAGTAATGACGATATCTGCTAGTTTACGTGCTGTATCTGTTGCGATAACTGAATTACACCCATGAGCAATGTTTGCAAAAGGTCCTCCATGAACGAGTGCTGGTGTTCCACCGATCGTCTGTACGAGGTTTGGTTTTAATGCTTCTTTTAATAAAAGAGCTAATGCCCCTTCGACTTGTAAATCTTTCACGTAAATTGGTTCGTCGTCATACGTATAACCAATCATCATTTCTCCAAGTCGAACTTTTAAATCACTTAAATCTGTCGCTAAAC
Source organism: Bacillaceae bacterium (assembly GCA_030149685.1). Next base: position 9,560 of record JASLGI010000074.1, read on the forward strand.
AGAAAACCGCCATGACTTCTGATGCGACCGTAATATCAAAGTGATCTTCACGTGGTACTCCTTGTTTCTCTCCGCCTAATCCAACGATAACATTTCTTAATGCGCGATCATTCATATCGAGTACTCGATTCCACGTAATACGACGCGGATCGATGTTTAACGCATTTCCTCGATGTATATGATTATCTATAAATGCACTCAATGCGTTGTTTGCTGCAGTAATCGCATGAATATCTCCAGTAAAATGTAAATTAATTTCTTCCATCGGAAGTACTTGTGAATATCCTCCGCCTGCTGCTCCTCCTTTAAGCCCCATTACTGGACCTAATGAAGGTTCACGCATTGCAACCATTGCACGGTGGCCTAACACAGTAAATGCATCAGCTAATCCTACAGTTACAGTCGATTTCCCTTCGCCTGCTGGTGTCGGACTAATCGCTGTCACAAGTACTACCTTTCCATCAGCTATCTGTTGTTTTAAAGATGTCGGGTCAATTTTCGCTTTATAATGTCCATAAGGTTCTAACGCTTCATCTTCTACTCCAATCATTGCTGCAATTTTTTCAATCGGTTCCATCTTTGCATCCATCGCAATATCCAAATCTGACTGATGTGTCGTTTTTGTCGTCACACGATGACCTCCCTTTCGTTCGTCTTTCATTATACAA
>JASLGI010000132.1 GCA_030149685.1 Bacillaceae bacterium
AAGAAAAAGTCTGAGGAAGCGCAACGTCGTAACCGTAAACGTCGCTAATTTAGAATAAGATACATTTATAATTTACTATTGATGTGTCGCACATTGTTCGAGAGGCCCTTTGAAAGGTCTCTCGATTTTTTTTAGAAAAAATAAAAATTGAAACTTTTTGCAACATATAACGTAAAAGAATAAGGGAGGAGGAGCAGACATGAACACATGGATTGAATGGATGACAGAACCACTCGTCATCGCATTATTGCTATCCGTCGCTAGTATTGGCTTTGTCTTCGCTTTAACGATGAAGAAGAAGCGGTACGGTTTATTGTTAATCACTCTCAGCTTAGGGTTGCTTTTTACGAGTCATGCGATTTTAGGACTCGTTAGTTTAACAGCCGGGATTTTACTCGCAAGTTCGATCGTCGCATTCGTCTTATCGGTTTTTGGAGGAAGTATTACCCTTTTTGTCCTCGGGCTCGTTTCGCTCGGAGCAAGTATTTTTCTAGCGAGTCTTTACCCGGTTCAAACGATTTTAGCGATTACGTTTGCCGTCGTCATCGCACTGATTGGAGTGATTATTGCTGTGAAAGTATTCGGACGTTCTATGGAATGGTTGCAAAAACTCGTTTTACGAGATGCAACAGATACTGAAAGCGGATACGTTTCTAATGAAAGTCGTGTCGATTTATTAGAAAAAGAAGGAACGACAATTACTCCTCTACGTCCAGCAGGTATCGTTACTGTAGACGGAGAACGATTAGATGTCGTATCAGACGGCGCATATGTTGAAAAGGATTGTCGCGTGCGCGTCGTCAAAGTAGAAGGTTCAAAAATTGTTGTAACAGAAATTTAAAAAATAAAAGGAGGCTATACAATGTTTGCAACTACAAGTGGCATCATTTCATTCGGAATTATTACATTCCTCGTCATCTTAGCACTTGCTGTATTTTTCACATTCGTTCCTGTAACATTATGGATTTCTGCATTAGCAGCAGGAGTTCGTGTCAGCATTTTCACATTGATTGGAATGCGTTTACGTCGTGTTATTCCAAGTCGTGTCGTGAATCCATTGATCAAAGCACATAAAGCAGGTTTAGGTGTTGAAATTAACCAATTAGAAAGTCATTATTTAGCCGGCGGTAATGTCGATAGAGTCGTGAACGCGTTAATCGCGGCACATCGAGCAGGAATTGACTTAACGTTTGAACGTGCGGCTGCAATTGATTTAGCCGGTCGTGACGTATTAGAAGCGGTCCAAATGTCTGTTAACCCACGTGTTATTGAAACACCATTTATTGCAGGTGTTGCGATGAACGGGATTGAAGTAAAAGCGAAAGCACGTATTACAGTTCGTGCAAATATCGACCGTCTCGTCGGTGGTGCAGGAGAAGATACAATCGTTGCACGTGTCGGCGAAGGGATTGTATCAACGATCGGTTCATCGGATACACATGCACGTGTGCTAGAAAATCCAGATATGATTTCTCAAACCGTTTTAATTAAAGGACTTGACTCAGGAACTGCATTCGAAATTTTATCAATCGATATCGCAGATGTCGATATCGGTAAAAACATCGGTGCGGAACTTCAGACAGAACAAGCGATTGCAGATAAAAACATCGCGCAAGCACAAGCTGAAGAGCGTCGTGCGATGGCTGTCGCTGGAGAGCAAGAGATGAAAGCGAAAACGCAAGAGATGCGTGCGAAAGTTGTCGAAGCAGAATCAGAAGTACCGCTTGCAATGGCAGAAGCACTCCGTAATGGAAATATCGGTATTATGGATTATGTCAATTATCAAAATATGCAAGCAGACACACAAATGCGTGAGTCAATCGGTAAAGTAGGGTTAGAACATACGGAAGAAGACTAAGCCGAGGAAGGAGCAGTACTATGGAGTTATTTCTCATTATGCTCGCTATCGGTATTTATTCTTGGTGGTCGGAAAGTAAAGGGAATTCAGAGAAAACAGAAGAATCCTCGCCACTTCCACCGATCGCGAAAGAGCCAGAACATCCAGTGTTTAAAAAAGTGTTAGGAGATGAAAGAAAAGAAACTCCACCACTTTTTAAAAAGTTGCAAGATGCTGCAGAAGAACAAGAGCGTCGTTTACAAGAAGAGTCTCGTCGAATTTTTGAAAGTATGCAACAAGCACCAGCTGAACAAGAACTTTCAAAAATGAACGATGCAGCAGCTGAACAAGAACGTCCATCGACGGTTGAAGTTATCGAACAGGCGCGAGAAGATAATCGTCATATCGCTGCTCTCGATGAACAAATAACTGTTTACGAAGATGCATGGACACGTCCGAAAAAAGTATTAAAACAAGAAGAGTTATTACCGAAAACGGAGAAAGATTTAATTCGAGGAGTTATTTTTTCTGAAATTATGTCTCCTCCGAAATCGAAGCGACGCCGTTTATAAAGCACGGGTGATTTATTCACTCGTGTTTTTCTTTCGTGAATTTTTCAGCAAGTAAGAGGAGTTCAAGCGTTATGTGTGATAAAGTAAAGAGAGGAAATAGAACAAAATAAAGAGCTGAAAAAGCTCCGCTTAAGGAGAATGAGATTGACAACTTACGAACAAAAAATAATTGTCGAACGTGCCGATGAAATGATTCAATTGCTCGGATCGTCCGAGCGCCACGTCGACATGATTGAAGAAATGTTATCATTAGAAGTATTTTCTCGAGGAGAAGAAATTATTTTTATCGGGGAAGAGGAGCGTTCTGTTCAAGATGCGGTGCAAATGTTTGAGCAATTGATTCGTGTCATGCGTCGAAAAATTCCAATCGATACACGTGATATTGCCAGCGCTTTAGAAATGACGAAAAATGGTGATGTCGATAAAATTCTTGATTTATATGAAGAAGAAGTCGCTCGTACACAAAAAGGACGTGTCATTCGAGCAAAAACACTCGGTCAACGAGATTACGTCCGCGCAATGAAGCAACACGATCTCGTCTTTGGTATTGGTCCTGCGGGAACAGGAAAAACATATTTAGCTGTCGTTCTTGCAACGCAAGCACTGCGCAATGGACATGTAAAACGTATTATTTTAACACGTCCAGCAGTAGAGGCTGGGGAGAGTCTCGGATTTTTACCAGGAGATTTAAAAGAGAAAGTAGACCCTTATTTACGTCCTCTTTATGATGCATTACACGACGTGTTAGGTGCAGCACAAACTGAGCGACTCATCGAACGTGGGGTTATTGAAATTGCTCCGCTCGCTTATATGCGCGGACGAACACTCGACGATGCATTCGTTATTTTGGATGAGGCACAAAATACGACGAAAGCACAAATGAAAATGTTTTTAACACGTCTCGGATTCGGTTCAAAAATGGTCGTTACAGGAGATAAAACCCAAGTAGACTTGCCGAGAGGTGTTTATTCAGGGTTAAAAGAAGCAGAAGATACATTACGTCATGTAAAAGATATTAAGTTCCATTACTTAGAAAAAGGAGATGTCATCCGTCACCCGCTCGTTGCTAAAATTATTGAAGCGTATGCGGATGATGAAGAACCTAGAATGGAGGAATAGTTGAATGAACGTTTGGAAACGTTGGGTTCAATCATTTTCTTTTCGTACGTTTTCGATTATTACGATTATTTTATCGACATTTTTATTGTTTGCACTTACATTAGGGACAGTAAAAGAAGAGACGTACGAATTAGAAGAGTTCGAAATTGCTCCGAAAACGATTCGAGCACCGAAAACAGTAGAAGATACGTTACGAACAGAACAAGAGCGAGAACGTGTCGCTGAAGAAGTTCCTCCGTCGTATCAGTTTTCAGAAGATGTAGCAAAAAATCGTCAGGCGATCATTACGAGCTTTTTCGATTATGTGAAAGAAGTACAAAAAACAGGAAAAGACGGGACGTTTGATTCGTCTCATATTGAAAAAGTACAAGAAAAAGCACGGGCTTTCGATATGCCAGAAGAAACATTTCAATTGTCGGAAAAACAAGTGATGACATTGCTACAAGCAAGTCCAGACGCTCTCGACCGACTCGCTCAACAAGTGCATGACAGTGTCGGAAAAGAGTTATCACAACCTGTTCGAAAAGAACAAGTAAATGTTGTGAAAAGAAAAATTGGTCATGAGTTAGGAAAAAGTGCTTTTTTACACGAGGAATTGCAGCCGATTGCTCAGTTGGTCGGTGAAGCAGCGATTGTAGAAAATGAAACATTGAATAAAGAATTGACAGAAAGTCGGATGGCAAAAGAAAAAGAAGCCGTCGAGCCTGTCCGCATTTTACAAGGACAAGTAATTGTGCGTGAAGGGCAAGTGATCGACAGCGAAGTCTATCGTCAATTAGAGTTAACCGGTTTATTAACAGAAGAGCAGTCGTATAAACCGATGCTCGGTTTGCTCCTGTTTTATTTTTTAATCGGTCTCGTGATTTATTTACAGTTTGCTCGAATGGAAGAGCCGATTGTCGATAAAAAGAAAGCGATTGTGATCGTGTACACGGTTTTATTCCTTTTAGCGATAGCTATGCGCCTTCTCGCAATGATTGATGAGGAGTTTGACATGCAGTTAGCCTTCTTGTTTCCAACAGCATTAGCGCCCTTGCTCGTCCGTTTATTAACGAATGAAAAACTAGCGCTTATGACGACTGTAATGACAGCCATTATTGCAGGGCTTATTTTACAAGAAGGGTATGCTTCGATGATCCAAGTTGAGATTACTATTTATATTTTACTCGGCGGCTTATTCGCTATTTATTATTTAGGAGATAATCATCGTCGGGCAAGTGTCCTTCGAACGAGTATCGGAGTAGCCCTCGTGAATATAGGTTTTATATTTTTCTATCTATTATTAAATCAGTCGACATACCAATCGTCTGAATTAACATTTTATATTATTGCTGCAGCTATTTCAGGGTTGTTATCAGGGGCGATGACGATCGGCTTATTGCCATTCTTTGAGTCCGCTTTTGGCTTATTATCAGATATGAAACTCATTGAACTGTCGAACCCGAATCATCCGTTACTAAAAAAAGTGTTGACGGAAACCCCAGGTACGTATCATCATAGTGTGATGGTAGCAAATTTATCAGAAGCAGCATGTGAAGCAATCGGTGCACACGGTTTACTTGCGCGTGTAGGTAGTTATTATCATGATATCGGTAAATCGGTTCGACCGAATTACTTTATTGAAAACCAACATCCAGGCCAAAACCCGCACGATTTGCTCAGTCCTGAACGAAGTCGAGATATCATTATTGCGCACGTCACAGACGGAGTAGAATTGTTGAGAAAATATCAAATGCCGAAGCCGATCATCGATATCGCAGCGGAACATCACGGTACGAGTTTCTTGAAATATTTTTACTTCGAAGCGAAAAAGATGAAAGAGGACGTGTCGGAAGATGATTTCCGTTATCCAGGGCCAAAACCACAAACGAAAGAAGCAGCGGTCGTCTCTATTGCAGATAGTGTCGAAGCAGCTGTTCGTTCCATGCCAGAGCCGACACCTGAAAAAATTGAAAATCTCGTTCATTCCATCACACAAGATAAGTTGAATGATGGTCAGTTTAATGAATGTGATATTACCGTACGAGAATTGACGATTGTGGAAGAAACATTATGTGCAACATTAAATGGAATTTTTCATAGTCGTATTGAATATCCAACAGAGGAGGAATTACAATCATGATGACGATCGATTGTATCGACACGACGAACACTTTAACGGATGAGCATGAAACGCTCATCCGTGATATTTTGTCATTCGGAGCAAAAGAAGAAGGATTAACTGAAACGTATGAAGTATCTGTTACTTTTGTAGATGATGCTGAAATTCAAGAAATTAATGCGACGTATCGCGATAAAGATGCGCCGACAGATGTCATTTCTTTTGCGTTAGAAGAAGAAGGCGAAGGAGAAGTTGCTTTCGAACGTCCTGAAGGAATGCCTGTAATGCTAGGAGATATTATCGTGTCAATCGATACATTACAGCGACAAGCAGAAGAATATAATCATTCTTTTGAGCGTGAACTTGGTTTTTTAATCGTTCATGGTTTTTTACACTTACTCGGTTATGACCATATGACGAAAGAGGAAGAAAAAGAAATGTTCGGTAGACAATATGCGATTTTAGAAGCGTTTGGATTGAAAAGAGAATGAAAAAGTTGTTTCATTCATTCCGGTATGCTTTGCGAGGTATTGGACATGCGTGGAAACATGAACGTCAAATGAAAATACATTCAGTTGCAGCGATAACAGTCGTCGCTGCGGGGTATTTTACAGGAATTAACGCTTGTGAATGGGTCGCTGTACTATTACTTTCTGGAGGAGTTGTCGCTCTTGAGCTTATGAATACAGCGATTGAGCGCGTCGTAGATCTTGCATCTCCGGAGTATCATGAATTAGCGAAACAAGCGAAAGATGTCGCAGCAGGGGCAGTATTGTTATATTCGATGCTCGCTGCTGGAATCGGTTTATATATATTTATTCCAAAATGGTTTTTCTAGGAGTGATGAGATGAAACAATTATTTGAAGAAGCAAAAAAAGCACAGCAACAATCATATTCACCGTATTCGAATTTTCCTGTCGGTGCTGTCATCGAAGGAGAAGACGGTACATTATATGCCGGAAGCAATATTGAAAATGCTTCATACTCTTTGACAAATTGTGCAGAAAGAACAGCTATTTTTCACGCAATTACTCAAGGAGCGCGTGATTTTAAACGCTTGGCTGTCATCGGACCAAATGAAGAGCCGATCGCGCCATGTGGAGCATGCCGACAAGTACTCGCAGAGTTTTGTCGCCCGGACATGCCGATTGTCATGTTTAATCAACAAGGAGAAGTAACGGAAACGACAGTAGAAAAATTGTTACCAACTGCGTTTTCGAAGGAGGATGTATATGGATTATAATCAATCATTTCGTTCAGGGTTCGTTTCAATTGTCGGACGCCCGAACGTAGGAAAATCAACATTAATGAATCAATTTGTCGGACAAAAAATCGCAATTATGAGTGATAAAGCACAGACAACGCGTAACAAAGTACACGGTGTTGTGACGACAGATACATCACAAATTGTTTTCATTGATACACCCGGCATTCATAAGCCGAAACACCGTTTAGGAGACTTCATGGTAAAACAAGCGAAAAGTACGTTACCAGATGTCGATGTTTTATTATTTTTAGTCAATGCGTCAGAAAAAATTGGACCTGGCGACCGTTTCATTATGGATTTACTCCGTACAGTAGATGCGCCAGTATTTCTCGTCGTCAATAAAATTGACCTCGTACACCCTGATCAATTACCAGCAATTGTTGAATCGTATACGAATGAATTTGATTTCGATGAAATTTTCCCGATTTCTGCATTGCAAGGAAACAATGTAGACCAACTTTTCACACGTATTGAAGAAGAGTTACCAGAAGGCCCGCAATATTACCCGAAAGATCAAGTAACGGATCATCCGGAACGCTTCATCGTTTCAGAATTTATTCGGGAAAAAGTATTGCACGAAACGCGAGAAGAAATCCCACACTCTGTTGCAGTAGATATTGAAAAGATGGAGCGCGATGAAAATGGGGTTATTCATATTATGGCAGTGATCGTCGTCGAGCGAAAATCACAAAAAGGAATCGTTATCGGTAAAGGCGGTTCAATGTTAAAGACGGTTGGAACGAATGCGCGAAAAGATATTGAAAAACTTCTCGGGTCAAAAGTCTTTTTAGAAATATGGGTAAAAGTGAAGGAGAACTGGCGTAATAAACCATTCCATTTAAATGAACTCGGCTTTCGCGAAGATGATTATTAATGTTTCATACGTGGGAAGGGATTGTATTAAAGTCATTTCCTTATAGTGAGACGCATAAAATCGTCACGATTTTTACGAAAGAAGCAGGAAAGCTTGCTGCGATGGCACGTGGAGCGTCAAAGCCATCGAGTAAACTTGCTGCGATGACGCAACCGTTTGTCAAAGGTCAATTTTTATTACGGACAGGCCGGGGAATGGCAACATTGCATCAAGCTGAAATGATCGATTCACAACGTCATATTCGAAGCGATTTGACAGTAATGGCTTATGCGAGTTATCTCGTAGAGTTGATTGATAAATTAACAGAGGAATACGATGAGCGAACGAAAGGTGTATATATATTATTGCACGATGCTCTTCAAGCATTGAATGAAGGAGAATCACCTGGAGCCATTACACTATTTGTTGAATGGCAAATGCTGCCGGTTGCGGGCATTCAGCCACAAATTCATTGTTGTGCGAATTGTGGTTCTACAGAAGGTGCATTTTCATTTTCATTTCAACAAATCGGGTTTTTATGCGAAGAATGTGTCGCAATGGATCCTTATGCATATCCTTTACATCCGGGTGTTTTACGACTCATTCGAACATTTAGTCTCGTACCGATTCATGAAGTAGGTACACTCGAGTTAAAGCAAGAGACGATTCAATTGTTGCAGCGCATCGTTCGCACGATTTACGATGAACAAATCGGTGTATGGATCAAATCTCGAAAATTTTTAGAACAACTTGATACGTTGCCTCCGTTATCTGATGATTCGACACATTGATTACGCGAGAGAAGAGACGATGATACAATTTTGGCATCTTAAATATATCGGTCGGACATTAAAAAGACACTTGAATGTTGAAGCATTCAAGTGTCTTTCGTTATTTAGAAACTGTTTTATCTCAGCTTCTTTATATTAAAATTGTAATTGTTTTTCGATATAAGGAACAACTTCATCAATAGGCATACGTGTTTGTTCCATTGAGTCGCGGTGGCGTACAGTTACTTGACCATCTTCTTTTGAGTCGAAATCGTATGTGATACAGAAAGGTGTACCGATTTCGTCTTGACGACGGTAACGCTTACCGATCGATTGTGACTCGTCATATTGTGTTGGGAAATGTTTTGCGAGTTTCATAAACACTTCTTGTGCTTCTTCAGATAATTTTTTCGATAAAGGAAGAACAGCTGCTTTCATCGGTGCGAGTGCTGGGTGGAAACGTAATACGTTACGTTTTTCGCCATTTTCAAGCTCTTCTTCATCGTATGCATCGCAGAGAAATGCAAGTGTTACACGGTCTGCTCCGAGTGAAGGTTCGATACAGTAAGGAACAAACTTTTCACCTGTTTGTTGGTCATGGTACGTAAAGTCTTCGCTTGAATGTTCCATATGGTTTTTAAGGTCGAAGTCTGTACGGTTAGCAATTCCCCATAATTCTCCCCAACCGAATGGGAACTTGTACTCGATATCTACTGTTTCTTTTGAGTAGTGTGAAAGCTCATCGTCTGTATGGTCACGTAAACGTGTAAGCTCCGGTGTCATTCCGAGATCTTCAAGGAATTTCACTGAGTAATCGCGCCAATATTCATACCATTGTTGATCTTCATCTGGACGACAGAAGAATTCAAGTTCCATCTGTTCGAATTCGCGTGTACGGAATGTGAAGTTTCCTGGTGTAATTTCATTACGGAAACTTTTACCGATTTGTGCGATACCGAATGGTAATTTTTTACGCATTGAACGTTGTACGTTTTTGAAGTTTACGAAAATTCCTTGTGCCGTTTCAGGACGTAAGAAAATGTCGTTTGATGAGTCGTCTGTTACTCCTTGGCTCGTTTTGAACATTAAGTTGAATTGACGGATATCTGTGTAGTCCATAGCACCACAAGTTGGACAAACGATATTATGCTCGTCAATTAATGCTTTCATTTGTTCAAACGGAAGCCCATCGACGATCATTTCAATCCCTTTTTCATCGAGTGCATCTTCGATTAAGTTATCTGCACGGTGACGAGATTTACACTGTTTACAGTCGATCATCGGGTCGTTGAAGTTTTTCGTGTGACCTGATGCTTCCCATACTTTCGGGTTCATTAAAATCGCTGCGTCTAAACCGACGTTATATGGAGATTCTTGAATGAATCGTTTCCACCAAGCTTTTTTAATGTTGTTTTTTAATTCAATTCCGAGTGGGCCGTAGTCCCAAGTATTAGCGAGTCCTCCGTATACTTCAGACCCCGGGAAAACGAATCCACGTTGTTTTGATAAGTTAACAATTTGTTCCATCGTGTATTTAGGCATGAAAATCCCTCCATATAGTAATAAAGTTGTCCGCTAAATGTGCGAACGAAAAAGCACCCATCCAACGGACAAGTGACTTGCCCGAGGACGAGTGCTATACCCGCGGTTCCACCTCGATTGATCGAAATTCGATCCACTTTGAAAAAAATGGCTCCAGGTTGCCTTTTCACATCAGTGCAGGCTCTCACTATCCCTGCTCGCTCAGCGTCGATGTTACTTATAGACCTTTCTTCGCCTCATATTAGCTAGAGTGTATCACATCGTTCGGAAAATCGCAACTATTTCAAGAGCGGAAGCATTTCAGATACTCGGAACTGTGCTATACTAAGAGCAGAAGTTCAAGAAGAACAATAGGCGGGTGAATGGAATGGAATTGAACGAGCGCCAGACGAAAATTTTAGAAATCGTTAAGTACAATGGTCCGATTACAGGGGAGCAAATTGCAGCAAAATTAGATCTTGCTCGAGCGACGATAAGACCAGATTTATCGATTTTAACGATGGCTGGCTTTTTAGATGCGCGACCTCGAGTCGGCTATTTTTATTCGGGGAAGCGTCCGATGCAGTCGATGGCAGAAGAGATGATCGGGATGAAAGTCGGTGATTTTCAATCGATGCCGGTCGTTGTGACGGAAAGTATGTCGATTTATGATGCCATTTGTCAAATGTTTTTAGAAGATGTAGGAACATTGATCGTTGTAGATGATGACAAGCATTTGCTTGCAGGTGTTTTATCTAGAAAAGATTTGTTACGCGCCAGTTTAGGACGAAAAGAAATTGATAAAATTCCGGTTCATATGACGATGACACGAATGCCAAATATCGAGTATTGTACGAAAGACGATACATTACTTCATGCGGCGAAAAAAATGATGGAAAATCAAATTGACGCATTACCCGTTGTCGAAGTGACGAAAGATGGACTAAATGTCGTTGGGCGAATGACGAAGACTAATATAACGAGCGCCTTCGTAGCATTAGCAGAAGATTATGATTTATAAGCGAGAAGAAAGAGGTGCATGCAAGTGACACAACTAATGATATTCGTCGTGTCGGATGCCATTGGAGAAACAGCCGAGTTAGTAACGAAAGCAGCCGTTAGTCAATTTCCACATGTGGATCAAGTACGGTTGAAACGTTTTTCAAACATAGAAGATTCTACACAGTTACGTGAAATTGCTCAATTAGCAGGAGAGAAAGATGCGATGATCGTTTATACACTCGTTCAACAGTCGATGGTTGAAGAGTTACGCGTATATTGTGAAGAGTTTCAAGTAGCATCCTATGATTTAATGACTCCACTTATTGATATTTTTAGGAAACGCTTACAGCAAGAGCCTTTAGAAGAGCCCGGACTTGTAAGACAACTCGATGATGATTACTTTAAGAAAATTGAAGCGATTGATTTTGCTGTTCGTTATGATGACGGACGAGACCCACGTGGAATTTTGAAAGCAGATATTGTTTTGTTAGGTATTTCTCGGACATCGAAAACACCACTTTCTCAATATTTGGCTCATCAACGATTAAAAGTAGCTAACGTTCCATTAGTTCCGGAAGTAGACCCTCCAGAAGAATTAAAAGAGATCGATCCACGTCGTTGCTTCGGGTTAGTCATTTCTCCGGAAAAATTAAACTGTATCCGAAAAGAACGATTAAAATCTCTCGGTTTAGGTGGAGAAGCGAGCTATGCAAAGGTTGAGCGAATTGAACAAGAAATTGAGCACTTTGAAAAAGTAACAGAGGAGTTAGATTGTTACGTTCTTGATGTGACGAACCGTGCTGTAGAAGAAACCGCCAATGAAATTTTAAATGAATGGACGAAGCATTTTACTATATAAAGTGAAGTTATTTCAATGGAAAAAAAGCGTTATTTGCGTTATAATGAAAAATCGCACAATAGTGGAGAATCTCCTGCTTAGATGAAAAGCGGGAGATTCTTAATTTTTTCAAAAGAAAAAAGAAGGACTTTTCGAGAATGTGACGAATAATAGGATGAGGGGGGAAAAGTGTGGCTCAGCTCAGCGAACAGTTTATCGATGAAGTAAGGGAGTCAACGGATATCGTTGACCTTATTAGTGAATATGTTCAATTGACAAAACGCGGAAAAAATTATGTCGGCTTATGTCCATTTCATCATGAGAAAACGCCGTCTTTTTCGGTGTCTGAAGATAAACAGCTTTACCATTGTTTCGGATGTCATGCTAGCGGTAATGCTATTACGTTCGTTCGAGATGTTGAAGGTGTAACATTTGTAGAGTCTGTCGTTAAACTCGCTGAGCGAATGGGTATTCAAGCACCAGAAGATGTGACGACCCAGCTGCAACAGCAAACTCCTATCGTAAAAGAAAATCAAGATTTACGCGATATGCATGAAGTAGCTACCGATTTTTACCATCATTTGTTAATGCATACGACAGAAGGAGAAGAAGCGCTCGAGTATTTATTGAATCGAGGGTTTACAGAAGATACGATCCGAAAATATCGGATCGGTTGGTCTTTGTTTGAATATCAAGCGTTAGATGATGTGTTACAAGCACAAGGTTTCCCCTCAGAGCGTATTGTTGAAAGTACGCTCGTTCAACAAAAAGATGATCGACGCTTTGACCGATTTCGAGGACGGATTATGTTTCCGTTGTTTGACGATCGAGGAGAAGTGATTGCTTTTTCAGGCCGTATTTTAAAACAAGATGAAAAACAGCCGAAATATATGAATAGTCCGAAGTCGCCAATTTTTGAAAAAAATGAAATATTGTATAATATTCACATTGCTCGGCCAGTCATTCGACAAAAAGATGAACTGATCGTATTTGAAGGTTTTATGGACAGTATTCGAGCATCACAAGAAACGATTGAGCAAACGGTTGCTGTAATGGGAACATCTCTTTCAACGACTCATTTAACAAAGATGAAACAATTAACGAACAATATTGTGATTTGTTGTGATGGAGATGAGGCAGGAAAGGAAGCTTCTTTTCGATTTGCACAACTCGCAGCGAAAGAAGGAATGCAACCGAAAATCGCTTTACTTCCTGAAGGGAAGGATCCCGATGACTATCTAGGAGAACATGGAAAAGAAGCATTTGAAGAAAAGATTTTAAGTGTTGCACATTCCTATATGTCTTTCGTTATGATATATTACAAAAGACATAAAAATTTACATCAACCGGACGACCTAACACAATATACACATGAAGTGTTGAGGGAGTTGTCTTATCGAACATCATCGATCGAGCGCGATTTTATTCTAAATGAACTGCATGAAGAAACAGGTGTTAGTTTAGAAGTATTAAAAGACCAACTCGAACGAGAAGATAAGCGTCAAAAACGTTGGAAACGTACGACAGAACCTCTTCAAGAGGCTACTCGTTTACCCGAGGTGAAGCGAGAACGAGGAAAGAGTGAATGGGCTGAGTTATTATTGCTGAGCCATTTTTTAGCGGATTTTGAACTGTTTCATGAAACGCTTCGCAAACATCCGAATATATTCGTTCAAGAACCGTATCAGCTAATTGCAATCGAGCTTGCGGCATTTTCAGCAGTGGAAGATGAAGAAAACTATCAAAGGTTCGCTGAACAGTTTGATAATCCGACACTCGGGGAAATTGTATTAGAAGCGGCTCAAATGAATCGAGCGACATTAGAACCGGAGCGAGAAGTCGCGGATTGTTTGTTATTTTTAAAACGTTACCGGATTGAGTTAGAAATTGAACAGAAAAGAAATGAACAACTTCAGGCAGAAAAAGAAAAAGATTTCCGCCGAACGATAGAACTTGCGCAAGAAATAATTGAATTAAGAAAGTCATTATAATGTTTCGAGCGATGAGGAGGAGCAAACAATGACGAAGAAAACATTAACAGAAGCAAAAAAAGCATTGATTGAGCAAGGTAAAAAAGAAGGTACACTTGCTTTTGAAGAGGTAGCAGAAACGGTATCATCTTATGATATGTCAACAGAGAAGTTTGAAGACTTCTTAGATGAAATTGAAAAAGAAGGTATCGAGCTAGCTCGAGATGATGAACCGACAGAGAAAGAGAAGAAGAAAACGAAAAAGCAAGTAGATATGAAGAACTTAAGTGTTCCTCGCAATGTAAAAATTGATGATCCTGTTCGTATGTATTTAAAAGAAATCGGACGAGTGGATTTATTAACAGCGGATGAAGAAGTAGAACTTGCGATTAAAATTTTAGAAGGTATGGAAGCGGAAGAAAAACTCGCTGCATTACGAGAAGAAAAAGGCGACCCTGATTACTATGATAAAGAATTAGATTTAATAATTATTAAAGGCGAAAACGCACGAAAACATTTAGCGGAAGCGAACTTACGTCTCGTTGTAAGTATTGCAAAACGTTATGTCGGTCGTGGGATGTTATTCCTTGATTTAATTCAAGAAGGAAATATGGGTCTTATGAAAGCGGTAGAGAAATTCGACCATACGAAAGGATTCAAATTCAGTACGTATGCAACATGGTGGATCCGTCAAGCGATTACACGTGCTATTGCTGACCAAGCGCGTACGATTCGTATTCCTGTTCATATGGTAGAGACGATCAACAAATTGATCCGTGTTCAGCGTCAATTACTTCAAGATCTCGGTCGTGAACCGACACCAGAAGAAATTGGGGAAGAAATGGATTTAACGGAAGAAAAAGTGCGCGGTATTTTAAAGATTTCTCAAGAACCTGTATCGTTAGAAACACCGATTGGGGAAGAAGACGATTCGCATTTAGGAGACTTCATTGAAGATATGGATGCTCAATCCCCGTCAGAACATGCAGCTTATGAATTATTAAAAGAACAGTTAGAAGATGTATTAGATACACTTACAGATCGAGAAGAAAACGTTTTACGTCTCCGTTTCGGTTTAGACGATGGTCGAACACGTACATTGGAAGAAGTAGGGAAAGTATTCGGTGTTACACGTGAACGTATTCGCCAAATTGAAGCGAAAGCATTACGCAAACTTCGTCATCCGTCACGAAGCAAACGTCTTAAAGACTTTTTAGAATAAAATGAGGTGCGACGGATGAATGAAAAGCGCCGTGAAATTATTATCGCTGAAATTAAATATTGGAAAATGTCCAAATTGCTACCTGAAAAGTATTGTGATTATTTATTAACGTTATATACAGGTGGCGATGAGGATGTAGTTGAAACGATTACCGAGAAAGATTCGATTCATGCAAGAGAAAAGTCGAGTGCGTGGAATAAAGTGTTTTTATGGGCAATTGTAGGCGTGAGTATCATACTTGCAATGTTTCTTTTACCTCAATTTGCAACGACATTACTCCTCGTCTCTTCTCTATTAACGATTATTTTCTTTGTTCTCGCTTGGCGAAAGCCGAAAACTTCTTACGATTCAAGTGCGATGTATTACACATTAGCTGTTTTAATGTTGTTGTTTACGACATTGCATGCATGGAGTAGCTATATGAATGATCGATTAGCAATTTTAATAGGCATTCTTATTTTAAATTGTATCGTTTGGTTGTGGGTAGGTCGAAAACGTCAATTACTTTATTTTACAATTGCTGGTTTTGTCGGCTTATTCATTGTCGTTGGATTCGTATTTTTCCGCTTAGGCGGCTAATAAACAATCGATGAGTGTTCGCGCTCATCGATTTTCTTATGTATAAGGGAGGAACATAATGGAATTATCAAAACGATTGCAAAAAGTAGCATCTTTCGTACCGAAAGGAAAAAAAGTAGCAGATATTGGTAGTGATCATGCATATTTGCCATTATATTTAGTGAACGAAGGAATTATTGATGAAGCGATTGCAGGAGAAGTAGTCAAAGGTCCTTTTGAAGCAGCAGAAAAAAATGTCCGTTCTCATGGAAGAGAACGCCAAATTACAGTCCGTTTAGCGAATGGTTTACGAGCGATTTGTGAAGATGATGAGGTACAAGTTGTCACAATTGCCGGAATGGGTGGTCGACTGATTACAACGATATTAGAAGACGGAAGCGAACACTTAAAAACAGTAGAACGTTTAATTTTGCAGCCAAATATTCATAGTGAACCGATTCGTCAATGGGCTGTCGAAAACAGCTGGAAAATCATTGATGAAGCGATTTTAGAAGAGGATGACCATATTTATGAAATACTCGTATTAGAACGAGGGGAAGTGACGTACACACCGTTGCAATTACTCGTTGGTCCGAAGTTACTCATTGAAAAAAACGCGACTTTTCAGAAGAAGTGGCAAGATGAATGTCGCTCTTGGCAAAATGTGTTACAATCGCTAGAACAGGCGAAATCTTCTGAAGAAGTAGCAAGAAAGAAAGAAGAACTTCGTCAAAAAATTGAAGCGATAGAAAAGGTGATGAATCCATGAAAAAAGTAAATGGTCATGAAGTTATTCAGCTTTTTGAAGAATGGGCACCGAAAAAGTTTGCCTACGAAGGAGATCCGATCGGTTTACATATCGGAGATTTACGTCGTTCAGTAACGAAAGTACTCGTCACACTCGATGTTGATGAACGAATTGTGGATGAAGCGATTGCTCAAGGGGCTGAACTCATCATTGCGCACCATCCTCCGCTTTTCCGTCCTGTGAAATCGATTGATACGTCGACGTATCAAGGGCGAGTGATTGAAAAATGTATTAAACATAATATCGCTGTTTATGCAGCACATACAAATTTAGATATTGCTCCCGGAGGGGTGAATGATTTACTCGCTGAAAAGCTCGAGTTACAACGAGTAGAAATATTGGATGAAACGTACCGTGAGCCTCTTTATAAACTAATTGTCTTTGCACCAATGGAAGTGAGTGAAAAAATTCGTACAGCACTCAATGAAGCAGGAGCAGGACATATTGGTGAATACGATAGTTGTAGTTACTCGATGGAAGGGACGGGACGCTTCCGTCCAGGAGAGAAAGCAAATCCTCATATCGGTACACCTGGAACACCAGAAGAAGTGCGTGAAGAACGAATTGAAGTCGTCGTACCTGAGACGAAAAAGAGTCGTGTATTAAAAGCATTATTAAAAGCGCACCCATATGAAGAACCAGCATTTGATCTTATTCGTTTAGAACAATTTGCCCGCGTAGAAGGGATTGGACGTATCGGACGTTTACGAGAACCGATGACACTAGAAACTTTCGGCGAGTATGTAAAAGAGAAATTAGACGTTCCTCGTTTGCGATTTGTCGGGCCGAAAGATGCGCGTATTGAAAAAGTCGCTGTTCTCGGTGGCGATGGCAATAAGTATATTCATACCGCGAAATTCCGTGGAGCGGATGTGCTTGTGACAGGAGATATGTATTATCACGTAGCGCAAGACGCAGAACGTATGGGCCTTCACATCGTTGACCCAGGTCATAATGTAGAGAAAGTGATGATTGAAGGAGTTGCACGTAAAATGACGACAGATGCTCATGCGCGAGGCTATGATCTTGAATTTATTGAGTCGTCAGTAAACACAGAGCCGTTTACATTTTTATAGTGAGAAAAGCTGCCCTCAATGAAAAGGGCAGCTTTTTTTATGAATGATTATATGGTTCAATACGCTCAACAGGTTTTGGATTTTTTACTTTCGGTAAAATTCGGTGAAGTTCGACTGTCGCTTCGGTCTTATGTGTTTCCGGGTCGTTCGGGTCGAATGCTTCTAAAAACTTGATCACTTCACGGACGATAGGTGTCGGTGTTGATGCGCCGGCAGTAACAGCGACTTTATCGATATCTTTTAACCAATTAATATCGATTTCTGTGACGTCCGAAATTCGATGTGAAGGTGTTTCTGCAATTTCACGAGAAACTTGTGCTAAGCGGTTCGAGTTGTTACTTTTTGGGTCGCCAACAACGATTAAAAGTTCTGCTTCTTTCGCTTGTTCAGCAACTGCTTCTTGACGTACTTGTGTCGCTTGACAAATTTCTTCGTGTACTTCAATATGCGGATATTTATCTTGTAAAGCATTCATAATATGAGCAACGTCCCATTGACTCATCGTCGTTTGGTTCGTTACGAGAAGGCGGTCGCTTTGAACAGATAATGTTGCTACATCATCAATCGTTTCGATTAAATGGACTTTATCTGGAGCAACACCAATTGCTCCTTCTGGTTCAGGATGATGTTTTTTTCCGATATAAATAATTTCATATCCATTGTCTGTCTTTTCTTTAATTAAGTCGTGGGTGCTCGTAACGTCTGGACAAGTGGCGTCAATAGCAACAAGTCCTTTTTTGCGAGCGAGTTCACGGACTTCTGGTGATACACCATGAGCAGTATAAATAACAGTACCTGAATCAATTTTCTCTAAAATTTCCATACGGTTGTCTCCGTCTAATGTAATAATACCATCTTCTTCGAAGGCATCTGTTACGTGTTTGTTATGGACGATCATTCCTAAAATATAAATTGGTCGTGGCAATGTTTTGTCAAGGGCTGCATTTCGTGCAATTACCATCGCATCGACGACGCCGTAACAATAGCCACGTGGTGAGATTTTAATAACTTCCATCTCTTCACTCCTCCCGTATATAGTCTCTAGTATAGCGGAGAATGCTTCTTCATTCAAAGGTATGAACTTGTTGCAAAATGACCATCTTTCGTTTACGATGAAAAGTCGTGATACAATGAAATTATAAAGGAGGGATACGGATGGTCCAATTTAAAGACTATTCATTACAACCATTTTTACAAGAAGCAATTCAACGCATCGGCTTTACACATCCGACACCGATTCAAGAGGCAATGATTCCGATGATTTTAAAGAAAAAAAGTGCGATCGGACAAGCGCATACAGGAACAGGGAAATCGCATAGTTTCCTCATTCCGATTGTTGAACGTTTAGAGGTGGAGGAAGAACGTGTTCAAGCAATTATTACCGCACCGACTCGAGAATTAGCAGAACAACTTCATTTAGAACTTCGGAAGTTAATTGATGAAACATCCCTTCACTCGATGTTATTGATCGGTGGAACGGATAAAATGCGTACGATGGAAAAATTAGAACGTCAGCCACATATCGTTATCGGTACACCGGGAAGAATTCGAGATCTCGTCGAAGAACAAGCATTGCAAGTACATGAAGCAAATATTCTCGTTATTGACGAAGCAGATCTTGCATTCGACATGGGCTTTATCGAAGATATTGATTACTTTGCTAGTCGTATGCCAAAAACATTAGAAATGTACGTATTTTCAGCGACAATTCCAGAAAGTTTACGTCCGTTTTTAAATAAATATATGTCGAAACCAGAGCATGTACAAATTGGTTCGAAACGTCCGTTAACAGACGGAATGCATTATTCACTCGTACCTGTTCGAAGCGCTGAACGCTATACACGTTTACGCGATGTAATGAGTGCAATTAATCCATATTTAGCAATTATTTTCGTTAATACACGCGATCAAGCAGAGCAACTTGCTCAAGCATTAGCAAAAGACGGCATTCCTGTCGGTCAAATTCACGGAGATTTAACACCACGTGAACGCCGCCGTATGATGCGTCGTGTTCGTGATTTAGAATATCAATATATCGTAGCGACAGATTTAGCTTCACGTGGTATTGATATTCCAGGTGTTAGCCACGTCATTAATTATGAGTTGCCACAAGATTTACAATATTTCATTCACCGCGTCGGACGAACAGCTCGTGCAGGACTTGAAGGACATGCGATTACACTTTATCGTCCATCAGATGAAGAAGATATCGATTGGATTGAAGCAAAAGGTGTTCCATTCATTCATGAAGACGTAAAAGATGGAGAATGGGTACAATTACGTCCACGCCAAAGTCGCGAACGTCGTAAAAAAACGACACCAAAAATGCGACAAGGAAGTAAACGTACGTCGAAAGGGCATCGTCCAACGGCGAAAGAAAGGAAGCGAAAACGTTAATTATGACTGATTTACTTTTAGGTTCACACGTATCGATGAGTGGTAAAAAAATGTTACTCGGTTCTAGTGAAGAAGCCGCGAGTTACGGTGCACGCACATTTATGATTTATACAGGTGCGCCGCAAAACACGCGTCGCAAACCGATCGAAGAGTTAAATATTGAATCAGGATATACGCATATGAAAGCGAACGGTTTATCGAATATTGTCGTTCATGCGCCGTATATTATTAATATTGCGAATACGAAAAAAGAGGCGACATTCCGTTTAGGTGTTGATTTTTTACAACAAGAAATCGAACGAACAGAAGCAATCGGTGCTCGTCAAATCGTATTACACCCGGGTGCCCACGTACAGGCCGGAGCAGATGTAGGGATTGCACGTATTATTGAAGGATTAAACGAAGTGATTCGTCCGGATCAAGAAGTACAAATTGCACTCGAAACGATGGCCGGAAAAGGAACAGAAATTGGGCGTTCTTTCGATGAAATTGCTCGAATTATCGATGGTGTCACGCATAATGAAAAGTTATCGGTTTGTTTTGACACGTGTCACGTGCATGATGCAGGATATGATATCGTTCATGATTTTGAAGGTGTTTTAACAGAGTTTGATAAAATTGTTGGACTCGACCGTATTCAAGTACTTCATATCAATGATAGTAAAAATGAACGCGGCGCTGGAAAAGACCGCCATGAAAATATCGGTTTCGGTCATATCGGTTTTGATCCACTCGCTTGGGTTGTGCATCTCGAAGAATTTAAAGATGTGCCAAAAATTCTCGAAACACCGTATGTGGGTGAAGATAAGAAAAATAAAAAACCTCCTTATGCGATCGAGATTGATATGTTAACGAACCAACGATTTGAACGCGAACGTATCGATGCGTTAAGAGATTAAAAAAGAAAGTGTTTGAGCTTTTTTGCTCAGACACTTTTTTATTTGCAAACTTGTCGATTATGTGACAAAGAAGCATAAAGCTCGCATTTTTGCAAGAGTTGTTTATAATCGTAATGATTACAGTTTAGATAGGAAGGATGTTTGCATGAAGAAGCAAACGATGATTCATATAGATAATGTATCGTTTCGATATGGAGAAGAAGATGTTTTACAACGTGTCTCTTTTGAAGTGAAAGAAGGAGAGTTTTGGGCGTTAATTGGTCCGAATGGTTCAGGGAAATCGACACTCATTCGTCTCATCTTAGGTTTGACAGAGCCAACCTTAGGAGAAGTGAAGTTGTTCGGTGTACCTGCGACGAAATTTAAAGAAAGAGAACGAATTGGTTACGTTTCACAAAAGTCGAATGCGTTTAATTCGAGTTTCCCTGCAACTGTATTAGAAGTCGTACGCAGCGGACTGACGAAAGAGAAAGGGTTGTTTCGTCGTTTTTCAAAAGAAGCAACAGAACGCTCTTTTGATGCGTTAGAAAAAGTCGATATGAAAGATTTTGCTTATCGAAATATTGGTGATTTATCAGGAGGACAACAACAACGTGTTTTTATCGCCCGAGCACTCGTCGGTGGGCCGGAGTTACTCATCATGGATGAACCGACTGTCGGGATCGATGAACGTCATGTACGAGCGTTTTATGAGCTGTTAGAACGATTGAATGAAGAGCATGGACTAGCGATTTTACTCGTGACCCATGAAATCGACTTAGTGACGAGCCTTGCATCTCATGTTGCTTGCTTAAATCGAAAAATGCACTTCCATGGAGATGCGGCAGCTTACAATAATTTGGATGATGCGACGTACTCTGAATGGTATGGTCATCCCGTAAGACGTGTGCATGATATGGATGAAGGGGGACTTCCGCATGCTTGAAGCACTTTTGCGCTATGAATTCTTACAATATGCAGTGATTTCAGGGGTATTGATTGGACTTATCGCTCCGATGATCGGCTTGTTTATTGTCGTTCGTCGTTTAGCATTAATTGCAGATGCTTTAAGTCACGTAGCTCTCGCCGGAATTGCTGGAAGTCTCTATTTAAGTCAACAAATTGTAGGACTGGCAATGCTAAACCCGATTTATTTAGGAATCGGTTCTGCCGTCGGTGGTTCATTGCTGATCGAACGTTTACGAAAAACATATAAAGATTTTGAAGAGCTCGCTATTCCTATTATTTTATCGACGGGTATAGGGTTAGGAGCAATTTTTATTTCGATGGCAAATGGATTTGGTACAGATTTAGTCGGTTATTTATTCGGGTCCGTTTCTGCGGTAAGTTTTGACGATTTATTGATCGTCTTAGCGATTGCTATTGTCGTTATTGGATTTATTGCACTTTTTTATGAAGAGATGTTTGCATTGAGCTTTGATCAAGAATATGCGAAAGTTTCAGGTGTACGAGGCAAGTGGATACAGCCTTTATTTATGGTACTCACAGCTTTCGTCATCGGTGCATCGATGCGTATTGTCGGAATTTTACTCGTCTCCTCATTGATGACGATTCCAGTAGCTATTGCGATGCAATGGAAAAAAAGTTTTCGTATGACACTTTGGCTCTCTGTATTTTTCGGCGAAGCGTCTGTTATAATAGGATTAATTATAGCTTTCTATGCAGATATTGCACCAGGAGGAACGATTGTTATGACGAGTGTTGTCATGTTATTATTAACACTCGGCTGGCAAAAAATTCGTACGTGGCAAAATGTACGTAAGAGCGGAGGAGTTCAATGAATGTAGAACGAGCATTAACGATTTTGAAAGAACATGATTTAAAAAAGACGAAAAATCGTGAATTGATTTTACACTATTTAGAACGTCACGACCGTTATGTTTCAGCATTAGAAGTGCGACAATATTTAGCTAAAGATAATCCAGGGGTCAGTTATGATACGATTTATCGAAATTTAGCAACATTTGCGGAGCTGAATATTGTTGAAGCGACAGAACTCGGCGGCGAACAACATTTTCGAATGCATTGTGACCCGAACACGCATCATCACCATTTTATTTGTACAGTTTGTGGTCGAACAGAAACGATCGACTATTGTCCGATGGAAGCTTTTACTATTCATTTGCCCGGACATATTGTCGATAGTCATAAGTTTGAAGTATATGGAAAATGTCCAGAATGTGCATAAAAAAGATCCACGAATGCGTTGTTAAGCGCTCGTGGATCTTTTTACATATCATCAGAACAGACGATTTTTGCATGCTCTTTAAAACGGTCTAAAGGCAATTGCATAAATGAATGTTGGTTTAATTCGTTTGAAATCGGTTTTCCTTGTTTTGACGTCTCCATCAGTTGGATAAAATTTGTCGACGTATGAACCGATTGAATTCGGTAGTATCGTTCATTATAGCGAAATATCGCTTCGTAGCCAGTCGGATGATGAAGCATAATCGTTAATTCGCGGCGTAACTTATCTAAATCTTCAAAATTTACGATCGTCATGAAACATCCTCCTCTAAGTATAATCGAATGAATCAAGCACTTATAATAAGTATGAAACAAAATTCAGTAAAAAGCAATAGAAAACAGTTATCTCTATGTATTAAGTTACATATTATTTTGGTTTTATTATGGGAATAAAATAGATATAAAGGACTACTGACGAAGAATGCTTTATAAGAATCGGGCGTAAAAACCCAATGCCTTTATGCTAGGGGTTTTAAGCCCAGATTGCCGTGTGTTTGAAAATAATTTTGAAAAGCCACCATAAATTTATATCCCATTACCTATCAATTAGTAAACAGTTCCTGAAAAGGTTCGGATCGGATGTTGTTCCCTATATTCCTCGATTCGTACTACTCAATCAACAGGAAATTTAATTAGTTTAGGTACTCGCTCCAATCACCTCACTACCTTCCTAGTATATTGTTGATATACTTACTACATTTACATATACTTTTAGTATATGTAAAAGGGGGGGTGAAAATCGATGCTAATTCATAAAGCCTATAAATTTCGTATATATCCAAATAAAAAACAAGAAGTATTAATTGCTAAAACGATAGGTTGTTCTCGTTTTGTATTTAATCACTTTTTAGCTAAATGGAAAGATGCATACGAAGAAACAGGCAAAGGTTTAACGTATACAACTTGTTCTTCTCAGAGTCAGCAATTAAACGAAAATGTCAATTAAATGAAGCTAAAAATTATCAAAAACAAAGACGAAAAGTCGCAAGAATACATGAGAAGATCGTCAATGCACGAACAGATTACTTACATAAAATCTCTACTGAAATCATCAAAAACCACGATGTGATTGGTATCGAAGATTTACAAGTATCAAATATGCTAAAAAATCGTAAGTTATCTAAAGTAATTAGTGAAGTTTCATGGCATCAATTTAGAACTATGTTGGAATATAAAGCGAAATGGTACGGTAAGCAAGTAGTAGCGGTATCTAAAACGTTTGCTAGTTCTCAACTCTGTTCAAACTGTGGATACCAAAATAAAGACGTTAAAAATCTCAATTTACGTAAATGAACATGCCCGTCATGTCATACACATCACGATAGAGATATTAACGCAGGACAGAATCTAAAAAAAGAAGCTGAAAGACTTTTAACCGTAGGGACTACGGGGATAGCCTAATCAATTAGCGTTCGTTAGAACGCTGTACTTTCGCTAATTTTTCTTCTAGCTTACGAAACCATTTGGGATTACTAAATACTTCACCATTCGAAAGAATCGCAAAGTCTTTTAATCCAAGATCTACCCCTATGGAAGAATTAGTTTTTGGTAGTTTTTCT
>JASLGI010000151.1 GCA_030149685.1 Bacillaceae bacterium
AACCAGACGTATCGGAAGAGGAATTACACGACTTCCTCTCCTCTTAACGAGAAGATTACGAACAAGCACTAAACTTTCGCGACGCTGCACTCATCTCAAAATATTTCGTCGACGACTCTAAATTAGGCTCAAATTGCGGATACCAAAAGAAAGACGGTAAAGACCTCCATTTACGTAAATGGACGTGTCCATCATGTAATACACATCACGATAGAAACATTAACGCAGAATAAAATCTAAAAAAGAAGCAGAGAGACTTCTAACCGTAGGGACTACGGAGATAGCCTAATGGTAGTTCAACGTCACCACTTACGAAGTATTTGACTTCACAGAACATACAGGACACACTATTCATTACAAACGTCAAAAAGAATACGACGTCATCATAAAAGACAATGACCTGTAATTCGTATTGCAGATACAAAAAAGAAAAACGGTAAACAAAAGATGTAGCTTACGGGCTACGTCTTTTTTATTTGAACACTTTCATAAAACATATGGTATTCTATCGGTAATATCAAAAGGAGGAAAGATCTATGCCTGTTTACAATAAATTAGTTCGTGACCTCATTCCTGAAATTATCGAAGCCGATGGAAAATCATGTACGACACGAATATTATCAAAAGAAGAATGGATAGAAGCCATTCAAGAAAAGTTATTCGAAGAAGCAGAAGAAGTAAAAGAAGCAGACTCAAAAGAAGAGCAACTTGAAGAACTTGCTGATATGTTGGAACTTCTTCATGCCCACGCACATGCTATTGACGCTACGATTGAAGATATCGAAAAAATCCGTCAAGAAAAGAAAATCCGTCGCGGCGGTTTTAATCGAGCGGTATTTTTAATCGAGGTGGATGAAGATGAAGCTTAAGTTAATTACACATTTTTTGCATGAAGATTTACTTCGAGCGACGAAAGAAAGTGAGACGGTCTATTGGGTCGTCTCTTTTTTGAAACGTACTGGAGCAAAAGCTGTTATCGATGAATTACAAAAGGCACATGACCGTGGAGCAGAAATTAAATTACTATTTGGTGATTATTTATATATTACTGAACCCGAAGCATTACAACTGCTTTTTCGAAAATTACCGAATGCACAAATCCGTCTTTTTCAAAGTAATGGACGCTCCTTTCATCCAAAAGCCTATTTATTTCGCTCAATATCTACTGCTGAAGTGTTTGTCGGTTCGTCCAATTTATCAAAAACAGCGCTAACTGACGCAATTGAATGGAATATTCATGCATCTCTTCAAAAAGAACACATTTTCTTTGAAGAAGTTGCCGCTGCGTTTATCGAGTTATTCACACATGTCGATACGATTCCAGTGAATGAGGAAACGATTCGTCGATACAATAAAAAGTATCAACAAAAAAATGCCGACTGGAACATCGGAGACTTATTACTCGCTGATGATGAAACTTCTCATTATCCTATACTTTCAACGTCGACAGACCTTGTACAAGAAAATAAAGTACCACTTCAATTAACTCCTCGTCCAGCACAACAATTAGCGTTAAATGCTTTAGAAAAGATGAGAGAGGACGGGTACAATAAAGGTCTCGTCGTTTTAGCAACAGGACTTGGTAAGACGTATTTAGCAGCTTTTTTCGCTGCCTCATTTGAGCGTGTTTTGTTCATCGCTCATCGAGAAGAGTTGTTACTTCAAGCGAAAGAAGCATTTCAATCACTTTATCCAGAACGTTCTGCCGGATTGTACAATGGTAAAAACAAAATTGTGGATGCTGCTATGACCTTTGCTTCTATTCAAACATTTGCTTCACGTTATCATTTACAACAATTTAATCCATCTGCTTTTGACTTAATCATAATTGATGAATTTCATCATGCGGTCGCTCCGTCTTATCAGGAAGTACTTGATTATTTCCAACCGAACTTCTGGCTCGGAATCACCGCAACACCTGAACGTTTGGACAACCAAGACGTGTACGCGCTTTGTGATGGAAACGTTGCTGCGTCGATTCATTTCATTGAAGCTATTCAAAAAGAATGGCTCTCTCCGATCGTTTATTACGGTGTGTTTGACGAGACAAACTATGAAGAAATTGCTTGGCAAGGAAAACGATATGATCGAGAACAACTCATCCAAAAGCAATTACATAAAAACTATGCAGAAGGAGTATTTCATGCATGGTCTGAACGAAAACAAACGCGCACGATTGCTTTTTGTTCTTCAGTGAAACAAGCGGAATATTTGAGTAATTATTTTAAACAAAGAGGGGTTCGTTCACTCGCACTTTCAGGACAGAGCCCTTCTACGATTCGACTCAATGCACGCAAAGCTTTAAATGATGGCGCACTTGACATTATATTTACTGTCGATTTATTCAATGAAGGAATCGACATTCCGAAAGCTGATACACTCCTTTTCGTTCGGCCGACAGAGTCTCTCGCTGTTTTCACTCAACAACTCGGACGAGGCTTACGACTAGCAGAAGGGAAAGAACATTGTGTCGTTATTGATTTGATTGGAAATTACCGAAATGCTACTAAAAAATTTAGTGCACTCACACAAAACCTTGAGCAACCTATTCATTTTGATGAAGCAAGTCTTTCTATCCCTGGAATTATCGAATTCGACTTTGAAACAGAAGTCATTGATTTATTAGAAGAAATGAAAAAGGCTGAGCGCTCAAAAAATGAACAACTCATTGATCACTTCTATCAATTGATGGCTGACCTTGGAAGAAGGCCTACTTATTTAGACATGCATTTACTCGGCCCTTCCACAGGACAGTATATTCGACGAGAATTTCGTTCTTATCCACAGTTTTTATTAGCAACGAATCATCTATCCGAAAAAGAACGAAACGTTGCAAAGCGCTATGCTGCATGGTTTGAAGAAATCAACCAAACGAAACTATCAAAAAGTTACAAGCTCGTCGTCCTTCACTGCTTGTTAGCACGCGGACAAAAGCTTTGGATGGAACCAGTAACAGCTACACAAATTGCTCATTGTTTTTATCGCTTTTTTACAAAAGATACGAATCGCTATCAATTAGAATGGTCAGAAAAACAACAAAAATCATTCATTCCTTTTAATGAAAAAAAGTTATCTACCTTAATTCGCCAAATGCCTATGACTCATTTAGCGAAACATCCTGATGCTCATTTCCATTTACAAGGAGACACTTTTTCTATACATTTACTTATCGACAACCCTGATGATGAAACGATTATTTACGAATGGACAAAACAAATTGTCGAACAACGGCTTCACGAATATTTCGAGAAAAAATAATTATTTTGTTTTTTTCTTTTATTTTCACTTTTTCTTCGCGGTTTTTAAGCATACAATGAAAGGTAGCGTTTATTTCGTCAGGCAAACTTTTCCTCATTGTCTGACGTCTAAATAGTAAGGCTCTTAAGAGCTAGTTGAGAAGGTGACCCAGAGTTATGTCAAAGCAGGAAATGTTTGATCTCGTAGAGGAGTTTGTGCAGGAAAACCGACAAAGGCATTATCGTATCGCTTATAGTTACGTACGAAATGAGCAAGATGCTTTAGATATTGTGCAAGAAGCGACGTTAAAAGCATTGCGTTCCATTGATCGTTTGCGAGAGGTTCGTTATTTAAAAACATGGTTTTATCGAATTTTAGTAAATACTGCACTTGATTTTATTCGTAAACATGGACGGGTCACGCTTATGGAAGATGATACGATTGATTTCTTTCTACCTTCAGAAGTCAATCATCCTGAGAATGTCGATTTGCAAAAGGCGATTTATGAGTTAGAGCCGATGTATCAAACCGTTATTATTTTAAGGTTTTTTGAGGATTTAAAGTTATCTGAGATTGCTAAAATTACAGATGTTAATTTAAATACGGTGAAAACGCGGCTTTATACAGCTCTTCGTCAATTGCGTGTCGAAATGGGAGAGGAGTATATATGAAACGATTGAAAGCACTCCAAGAGGAGTATGAGGAAGTACCAATTCCACCGGAACTCGATGATGTTATACGTGCGACGATTGATAAGGCGCAGCGGGAAAGAAAAAGAAAGCGCCGTTTTCGACAAATGTTTATTTCTGTCGCTGCGTTATTTTTACTTTTCGTCAGTTCCTTAAATATTAGTCCTGTATTTGCTCAATCAGTCGGAGCGCTGCCGGGTATGCAAAAGTTTGTTCAATTACTTACGATTGATACGTTTCATTTTGAGGAGGAAACGTATGAAGCGATGATTGAGACACCTACCGTTGATGCTGCTTCCGCTGCGGCACAATTTTTAAATGAACAATTTATCGCATCGAGCGAACAACTGTATGAACAGTTCAAAGAAGAAATGACCGCGCTCGAAGAAAGTGGCGGCGGACATTTAGCAGTTTCATCAACGGTTGATGTTTTACACGATGACGATATTTTATTCGTCTTGAAAAAAACAGATTCACGTATCGAAGCTTCTTCTTATGTGACTCAACAGTTTTTCACTGTCGATAAAGAATTTGATCTCGTCCTTACGTTGCCAAGCCTTTTTAAAGACTCGTCCTATATCGAAGTATTGAATGATGAAGTGAAACGACAAATTGCTACTTCTGATCAAGCGAATTACTTTCAAAGAAATATCCATATCCAACCGGATCAGTCCTTCTATATTGATGAAGACCATCAGTTAGTCCTTTCCTTTGACCAATATGAAATTGGTGCAGGCGTATTAGGACCCGTTGAATTTACGATTCCGACAAATGTCGTACAACCTATACTCGTAAGTGATCGATATATTTATTAAAGCCTACAATTGTAGGCTTTTTTGCATACCTTATGGTTTTTTCTACCAGGGTATTTTTGTATATGCGTTATACTTAAGAGACAAAGAAAATAGTTCAACTATTCTCTTTGTCTCAATACATAAAAAGAAAGTAGGAGATTCGTTTGAAGAAAAAATTACTCGCTTTCGGACTCGCAGTAGGTTGTTTCTTCGGTGCTTCTACCGAAGTAGACGCAGCGAAATTTACTGATTTACCGGATAACAACTCATTAGCACCTATCGTTGAAGAGTTAAATGATCATGGGATCGTTTCTGGCTATCCTGATGGTACGTATCGTCCGAATGCAAAAATGGAACGTCAACACGTCGCAGCACTTCTTGCACGTGCGGTTCCACTACCTGCAGTAAAAGAACAACGCTATTTCAAAGATGTACTCGTGACACATCGTAACTTCGCAGACATTTTAGCATTACAACGTGCAGGAGTGATCGATGGGACGGCGCACGGCTATTTCCAACCGAAAGGGCAAATTACACGTGCACAAATGGCGAAAATGCTCGCACAAGCATTCGACTTAAAAAATAACGGAAAATCGCATCCATTCAAAGACGTACCAAACAATCACTGGGCAAATGGACCAATTAGCGCATTGTATGCAAATGGCATCGCTGCTGGTAACTCACATGGAAACTTCCAACCCGAAGGAATCGTCACGCGCGGAGAATACGCACGCTTCTTACACCGTGCACTTCTTCTAAAAGGGAATGGAACGATTGAAAAACCGACACACCAACCACCACCAAAAGTTGAAAAGTACAGCCATAAAAATGGAAAGCTTTATTTTTACGACATTACTGGTGGGAGTACGCGTAATCACGTAA
>JASLGI010000155.1 GCA_030149685.1 Bacillaceae bacterium
CTCTATATCAACCATCTTTTCAATCGGGTCCTACTCACTATTTCTACCCATTTCGAAAATGACATTTTTTACTTATAATCGGAATTTTGTCTATCCGATCTACATAATAGCATATTATTTCAAATTGTTATTTTTCTTTTATATTTCCTACTATATGTCACTTTTCACAGCCATTCTTCATCAAAACTCATTTAAATAGCCATTTCCTCAGAGTAGAAGCGCTACTAAAATTACGTATTTATGTTATATTAGTGTTTTGACAGTATTTTTACAGAGGGAGGTCTACACTTATGACAAAAGGCTTATTGTCGAAGTTATTGTCTACTAAGGATGACCATATTAAAGAAGCTAAACGTGCTATTATTGCAGCATATTATTCAGATGACCGACCGTGGGTTGTCGGATACAGTGGCGGAAAAGACTCAACTGTGATTACGCAACTAATTTTTGAGGCGCTTGCTGAAGAAAATCCTGATGATTTAAAAAAGAAAGTTTATGTCATCTCGTCCGACACTCTTGTAGAGACTCCACTCATCGTAAACTCTATTAATACAACACTAACTCGTATACAAAATAAAGCACTCGAACTCGGCTTACCGATTGAAACGCATAAAGTAAAACCAGAGCCGAATCAATCGTTTTGGACCAACTTAATCGGTAGAGGGTACCCATCGCCTAACCAAACGTTCCGATGGTGTACAGACCGTTTAAAGATTGATCCTGCAAACCGTTTTATTATGGACCGTGTCTCTACATTTGGCGAAGTCATCATGGTTCTAGGTGTGCGCGAAGACGAAAGTGCGTCACGTGGAGCAAGTATCGAGCAACATACAGTGGAAGGACAACGCTTTATGAGACACTCGACGTTAACGAACGCTTATGTCTACGCCCCGATTCGACGTTTTTCACTCGATGATGTATGGGACTACTTGCTGAACCACCCATCCCCTTGGGGAGACGACAACCACGATCTCTATCGATTGTATAAAGACTCGAACAGTACAGAGTGTCCTCTCATCGTGGATCAAAGCATTAAAGAAAGTGCAGGTTCGTGTGGGAATAGCCGATTTGGATGTTGGACATGTACAGTCGTATCGGAAGATAAAGCGTTAACTGGTTTCATCCAATCCGGACACGATTGGATGAAGCCGCTCCTAAACTTTCGAAACTGGCTCGCGTCCATTCGCGATGAGCGGAATATGCGAATGAAATACCGAGCAAACGGGCAAATTTATTTCAAAGATGTAATAGTAAAAGAAGTAAAAGGTGTCGACCGCGTCATTATTCCTAAAAAAGGAGATCGACAACGGAGTGATTTGCCACTCACTGCATACACTGTTGTAACAAGAAGTGAGCTTTCCGATTACGTCAAAGCGAACAAAATCGATTTGCGAGGAGCCGAAGACCATAACTTGCTCGTCAGCTATGAAGAGACGGGACTCGATGGGCAACCGATCACGCGCTACGCACAACTCGGACTCGGCCCATATACGATGGACGCTCGTAAAGAGATTTTAACACGATTGCTATCAGTAGAACGGAATCTAAATCATCCTGAAGAAGAACATTACGAGCTCATATCGGTGGAAGAATTAAAAGAGATTCGGAAAATTTGGTCAGAGCAAGGAGAGTGGGAAGACTCAATCCCCGCCATCTATGAATCTGTTTACAAAGGCGAAAAGAAAATTGACTGGGAAGAAGACGATCAACCGCTCCTCTCCCACGCACAACTCGCCCAATTACAAATGCTCTGCGACGAATACAATGTTGACCCACGCGTACTGAAAAAACTCATTGATATCGAACAAGAGTTTTCTGGTTTTAAAATCCGACGAGGTTTACAAGACCAAATCGCGTCCGTCTTAACACAAGACTATTTGCATTTATAAAACGAGGTATCCAAACAATGTATATTAAACAACTGACACTGACCAACATCGGATCGTATCGTCATACAAACGTATTTGACTTAACGACTCAAAAATCAAAAAATGTTATCTTAATTGGCGGAAAGAATGGTGCGGGTAAAACAACTTTTCTAGAAGCTGTAAAACTTGGACTGTTCGGAGCTTCTGGCTACGGTTACCGCACTGAAAATGATAGCTACTTCAAGCAAGTCACGAGCTTACTCAATAATGAAGCGCAACGATCCAAAGATGAACCATTTGCCATTGCCATGCGCTTTGAACAGACAGAAGACTACGTCACTCATACGTATCAACTGACGAGAACGTGGACAAACGAGTCAAAATGGGTAGAAACTGTCACTTTGGAGCGAGACGGCCACTTGCTATCCAAAGAAGATGTCGAACAATGGTTGTCACAATGGCGCGCTTTGATGCCTCCTCAACTGCTTGATTTTACGATGTTTGACGGTGAAAAAATATCACGCATTTTAAAAGATGACCGTCTCAACACCTACTTGCGTGACTTACTGACGGTTGTCTTTAACTGGCATCTATTTGAAGGATTGGAGAATGATTTGACGACGTATGCGAGTCAACAAATCAATCAATCTCAAATGACTGATTTGGAAAAGACGATTGTGCATACGAATCAAAAGAAACAACACATCACAGCTCGTCTACAAGAGGTACAAAGTAAGCGAGAGGACATCGAACGACAACGTTCCGATGCAAATGATACGTACCAAGAAGCAAAATTAGATTTTTCTAAGCATGGTGGCTTGCAAAAAGAAGAGCGCGAGCGACTGTTAAAAAGAATTGCAGAGCTTGAAACAGAGCGAAAACGACGCGTTGATGAAGTTCAACATTTTCTCGCGACAACATTACCCTTGCTACTTGCACAAGATCTTATCGGGGTAACGCGACGCCAAATGGAAGAAGAGGAATCTTTGCAATTGGCACAACAAGTGGACCAACGATTATCCGATCAATCTCTATCTACCCTTTTTGAGAGCAGCAATTTGGATCTATCACAAGAACAAATTCAATCGTTCAAAAAGGCGTTACTTTTAACGTTAACTCCTGCAAAAAAACATAAGACGATTCACGCTGCTTCTTTGGTAGAAAAACTAAAAATCGAACAAGTCTATGAACAATTGCAACAACCTCTCGCTCAACAAATACTTGACAAAGTACAACAAAATCGAGACGACTTGCAAACGTTGAGAGACTTACGACAAATGCTACAAAAAAATGATGCGACGAGTGAATTTAGCGAGTTACTTCTCGTCATAGAAGATGCACAACAAAAAATTGCACAACTCGAACAACAAGCGAATGAACTTTACGAGGAAGAACATACACTCAATCAACAATTGGAAGAAGTCACAGACGAATTACACAAGTTGCGATTGGATTTACGCTCCATTGAAAAGACATCGAGCTCTCTACTTGAAGCGGAAAGGATCATCGCACTGAGTCAAAAATATCGTGAATTGCAAAGCATCCAAACCGTTCGCGATATTGCTCAATTGACGAAGATACGACTCAATCGCCTCATGCAAAAAGGAGACTACATTTCGTCAATTACGATTGATCCTGAAACGTACGAAGTGACACTTTACGACCGAAATGGTTATTTTCTAGATAAACAAATGATTTCCGCCGGCGAACAACAACTTTTACTCATGTCGCTCATTTGGGCTATTTTCGACCTTGCGGATCGCACGCTACCCTTCGTTTTCGACACTTTGCTCGGCCGATTAGATCAAACACATAAAAAAGCTATTCTTGACACGTTCATTCCGGAATTTGCGCAACAAACGATCATTTTATCGACCG
Organism: Bacillaceae bacterium; assembly: GCA_030149685.1. Next base: position 3,747 of record JASLGI010000155.1, read on the forward strand.
ATAGCGAAATCGATGGCCAGCATTACAAAACGATTGCACCCTATGTCGCTCAAGAATATACGCTCACCTTCTCCACCGAGACGCACTCGACAGAAATCGGCAATGCGTATTATCAT
>JASLGI010000199.1 GCA_030149685.1 Bacillaceae bacterium
AAAACAATGTGTACAACGGAAAAAGCACTTCACTCTTAGCCATAGGAGAGGAAGTGCTTTTTATTTGCGACAATATTTTGAAAACGATGCAGAGCTTGTTAAAAAAGGGTACACTAAAAGAAGAAGTATAAACATATGAAGGGGGATTTGACTAAATGGCAAAATGGCAAGAATGGGTACTCGATTTATCCAAAAATAAAATGATGAATGAATCGACACGAGCAACAGAGCCGCAATTTGGTGCACAAACGATTATTGCGGGGACGACGAGCGATGAAATGGTGTTGAAAGCAAAACAGATGAACGCGGAAGGAATGCGTGTCGGTATTTCTCATTTAGGAGAACATGTATATAGTCGTCAATTAGCGAGAGAAGCAACGAATGAATGGTTACAAGTGATCGATGAAATTGTTACGCACAATATCGATGCGTATTTATCGATTAAATTGTCGCAACTCGGTCTCGATATTGAGGGCGCTTTCTGTTTTGAAAATGTCCAAACGATTGTCGAAAAGGCAGAAAAAAACGGTATTTATGTCAGCTTTGATATGGAAGATTATGCGCGTTTAGAAGATACGTATCATATTTATGATCGGTTAAAGGCGCATCATTCGAATTTAGCTTCAGAAGTACAAGCGTATTTATATCGTTCAGAAGAAGATGTGAAACGTTATGATGGGGTACCACTTCGCATCGTTCGCGGTTCGTTCGATGAGCGCATCGCTGTAGCTTTTCAAACAGAAGAAGAGATCAATGAGCAATTCAAAGAGTTGATTACGTATCGATTAGATCGTGGAGACTTTACAACGATTGCGACACAAGATCGCGAAATTATCGGCTTTGTCCGTGATTATGTCGAAGAAAATGATTTGAATAAAGATACTTTTGAGTTTCAGTTTTTATACGGACTTCATGAAGAGTTACGAACACAATTGAAGCGAGAAGGATTCAATGTTGCAGTATTTATTCCGTACGGAGAAGATTGGTACGCTTATTACATGCGTCGTTTAGCAGAGCATCCAGAGCATTTAAAACTTGTAAAAGATGATGTCATTAATAAAAAGACATTGACGATTGCAGGTCTCGTTGCAGGAGCGTTCGTTATCGGTAATTGGATCGGACGTCGAAAAAAATAAAAAAGAGCCAGCTACTTCCGCGAAAGTAGTTGGCTTTTTATTGATTTAAGATAAATAGTCTTCATTTAACATAGATTCATCGACATTACGTTCTTTCTGGTGAAGCACGTACATGAATGGCACGAGAATACTAAACGCAAACAAGGCGCTATCTTCTTTAACAGAACTACTAAAATGGAAAATCGTTCGTTCTTTGTTACGAGATACGCGGACGTTTGCCGCTAAGTTTTCGTCTCGTTCAATTTCAAGTTCATCTTCCCAGTTTATCTCAGCTGAAATGTGATGTTCGTCGATCATTCCTTCCATACGGAATTGGAACGATTGCTCTTGTGTACTATCTTCAAACAAGTAGCGTACCCCTTGATAATCGAAAATGTATGTCGTCGCCCACAAGCTATGTAAACTGTCTTTCATAACCCCAATCGTCGCTTGTACCGACCCGTCTGCTGAACTATAACGGTAAGCAGTTGTCTCCTCATAAGCATCGACATCACTTCGTTTGACAAATCCAATCGTATTTTTCTTGCGATCAACGAGTTTAAATTGATTCGTCATTTCTGTAGTATGTTGAATAACATATCGTTTCATACTAATCACCCCTTTACCCTACCCTTATTATACCCTTTTTTTACGAAGTTGAAACGTTTAACGAACAAAAAAGGAGAAAAGTCTATCACCTCTATAATGAGTATGTAATCGCTTACACCTTTCGAACTAATTTCTCCTTATTGATAGAAAAATGATAAATGAGGTTGATAAACATTATCACTCATGATATATTGGAATTACCAGTTAAATGAGAACAACAATCAATTGCATTTTGAGATAAATAAATGAAATGGAATGGAGGAATAGACATGTTTCGTACAATTGTAATGGCACTCGTCGCAGGTTTAATCATTGGTCTACTCGGAGGCGCAGCATTCGGTGCATTCAGTGCACAAGGAATCGTTGCAATCGGTCTTGCATTTGCCCTTATTTTAGTACCAACTGCAGTTGTCTATGCAGTTGAACGTAAAAACGGTCATGTTCCAAACCATATTTAATGATAAAAAAAGCGTCTAAGCAGAAACTTCTGCTTAGGCGCTTTTTATTTATCCAAATAATTGAGCAATCATATTTTTAGCGACACGTTCGTCACCTGTTCCGTGAACGAGGATTCGACCGTCTTTAAAAAAGACGAGGCGATGTTCAGGAAGTGTTGCGGAGACGAGGTAATCGTTGCGTAAAACTTCATGAGTTTCTTTTTTCAAAGTTTGTTCGATTGTCGGTAAATGAACATCACGATTCGTTGGCCACTCGAGTTGTACGGTATCGCGTCCACATAAGACACTTGAAGTCGTCTCAAGTGCACCAGATAAGTAAGGGAACGTTGCCTCTTCACCGCATGTCGGACAGTTCGGACGTTTCAACGCCGTTACTTGGATGCTCGCTTGTTCATCTTTCCATAAGTCGAACGATTGTAATTTCGGTTGAAAGTCACCGAGACGTAAAAACTTCAATAGTTGGGTCACTTGTCGAGCGGCGACTGAGATCGTCGTCGGACTAATGACACCGATCGTATCACAAGTTCCTGTTTCACTCGGTAATGTATCAATTAAACAGTGTAAACAAGGCTCTTCTCGACGGATTCCGATAGGAAAAGTAATTCCGTAACTTGCGACACCTGCTCCC
>JASLGI010000223.1 GCA_030149685.1 Bacillaceae bacterium
AGATGAAGGCCTTCCAGTTATTTTTGGTGTCCTTACGACAGATACGATCGAACAAGCGATTGAACGAGCAGGAACGAAAGCAGGAAATAAAGGTTGGGATGCAGCGACAGCAGCGATTGAAATGGCCAACTTATTAAAACAGATGTAAGAGAGAAAGCTAGCGATCATTCGCTAGCTTTTTTCTATGAAATGATTGAAAAAATGGCGAATGTTTATTACACTTAATTTTCTGACAATTTAGGAGGGATTTGAATGAAATCATCTTTAATGAAACAATTTCCACCATCTATTTTTTCACGTTTAAAAGAAGCAGCAAAACACTACGAAGGAGAAGTCATTGATTTAAGTTTAGGGAGTCCGGACATACCTCCTGCTCCTTTTATTCGAGAGACGTTAAGTGAAGCGAGTAAACGTCCGGATAGTTACGGATATACGATGACAGGGATCCCTGCGTTTCAACGAGCAGTTGCTCATTATTATGAAAAGACGCAAGGAGTATCGTTACAGCCAGAAACAGAAGTCCTTCAAACGATGGGTTCTCAAGAAGGACTCGTTCACTTGCCACTTGCATTTTGTGAAGAAGGAGATATCGTCTTAACGACGAATCCTGCGTATGTCGCTTATGATACGGGGATTCATTTAGCGAAGGCGGTACCGTATGCGTTACCGTTGAAAGAGGACAATCATTTTTTACCGGACTTAGATGCTGTGCCGGAAGAAATAGCGAAAAAAGCGAAACTGCTCATTTTAAATTTGCCAGGAAATCCTGTACCAGCAACACCGACAAAAGCTTTTTTTGAGCGTGTCGTTCAATTTGCGAAAGCGTACAATATTCTCGTCTTACACGATGCTGCATATTCAGAGTTTTATTATGACGGTGTGCGTCCTCCAAGCTTTTTATCTGTAAAAGGAGCAAAAGAGTGTGGGTTGGAAACGAATTCTTTATCGAAAAGCTTTAGTTTAGCTGGTGCGCGGATTGCTTATTTCGTCGGTAATGAAAAAATGATTCGACTATTGAAAGAGTTGAAATCAAATTTAGATTACGGGGTTTTTCAACCGATTCAAGAAGCGGCAACAGCAGCTCTTTTACGTTCTGAAGAAGTGACCATACCGCTGCGAGAAGAGTTTTCTTTGCGACATGCCTTATTATCAGAAGGGTTACGTCGTCTCGGTTGGTACGTGACACCGAGTCAATCAGGGATGTTCCTTTGGGTGCGCCCACCATATGAAGGAACTTCTGAAGAAGTAGCATTTCGTCTTATTGAAAAAGTAGGTGTCGTAACAGTTCCTGGGACATCTTTCGGTTCCGAAGGTGAGGGGTATTTACGTATTGCGCTCGTTGCACCGATAGAAAAACTAGAAGAAGTTTTGCAACGTCTCCACAGTAATGAAGAAGAATCGAATGTTTAAAAGGAAACTTTCAAGAAATCTTCGCTTTTTGTAGAAAAAATTAAGAAAACATGAAAAAAAGAAAGAAATTCATTGCATATTGCCGAAAGATTCGATACGATATTTTTTGTGATTCAACATGTGAAATACAAAAGAAAAAGAGGCGTTTGATTTATGAAAGAATTCTTTCGTTTAGATGCATTGAAAACGGACACGCGCACAGAGTTTATTGCGGGGCTTACGACATTTGTGACGATGGCATACATTATCGTCGTCAACCCAGCGATTTTATCAGCAGCGGGCGTCCCATTTGACCAAGTATTTATCGCAACGATTGCATCGGCAGTCGTAGGAACATTGATCATGGCTCTGTTTGCAAATTACCCAATTGCGATTGCACCAGGTATGGGGATGAACGCATATTTTGCCACAGCCGTAGCATCTCACGGAGTAACGTATCAAACCGTTATGGGAGCGGTCTTTTTAGCAAGTATTATCTTCTTACTTTTAACATTTACGAAGTTCCGTGAAGTATTGATCGAAGCAATCCCTGAACCGTTAAAAGTAGGGATTACAGCAGGTATCGGTTTATTCGTCGCATTTTTAGGTTTACGAATGTCCGGTATCGTCGTACCAAATGAAGGAACATATGTCGCATTTGGTGATGTGACGAATCCAACGACAGCTGTAGCAATCATCGGATTATTTATTACATTAATTCTCGTTACACGAAAAGTACGTGGAGCACTTTTTCTCGGAATGTTTATTACTGGAATTATTACGTACTTCCTAGGAATGCTTCAATTAGACGGTGTCGCATCATTGCCACCGATGCCTGTATTTTTTGATATGGATATTGCAGGAGTATTCACTCATGGCTTATACGCGGTTGTCATTGCGTTTTTATTAATTACTGTATTCGACACGACAGGAACGATGATCGGTGTCGCAGAACAAGGCGGATTCATGAAGGACGGAAAACTTCCACGAGCAAATGTTGCATTAACAGCAGACGCAGTTGCTTCAACAGTCGGGGCATCTCTCGGCTCAACGCCATCAAGTGCGTACGTTGAATCATCTGCGGGAGTTGCAGCAGGTGGACGATCAGGACTTACTTCTCTCGTCGTTGCAGGCTTTTTCTTAATTGCTCTGTTCTTCTCGCCAATTGTAGAAGCAGTTGCAGCAGTACCTGCAATTACAGCACCAGCGCTTATTATCGTTGGAAGTTATATGATGGCAAGCTTAACACGTATTGAATGGGATACATTTGATGAAGCCTTCCCTACATTTGCGGTTATTTTAACGATGCCACTTACATCTAGTATCGCAACAGGAATTGCGATCGGATTCATTACGTATCCATTATTAAAACTCGTAGCTGGAAAAGGTCGAGACGTTCATCCGATCATTTACTTCTTCGGAATTGTTTTCATGATTCAAATGATTTTCTTCCCAGCATAATAAAAAAGACACTCGCTTATGAAAGTGGGTGTCTTTTTTTAGTTCTATTTCAAATTATTCCATAAAACTGTTGTTTTGTATTATGGAATTGCCAGCAGATTTTGAGTTTGAGTTAAAGTACTTTATCTTCATAATTGAACTACTACTAGCCTTTAGCCTAGTAGTAGTTCAAACTTACTTGTGCATAGCGTACGCCTGCGGAATTGAGAGCCCTGAAAACCAGCCAAGCAAGTTTTCGAGAAAAATCGCTTGGAAAGTTGAAGAGCGAGCCCGTGGTAAACATGCACATCCAAAGGAATTGTGTGAAGACCCAAAATATATTATAGAGTCTAAAAAACCCCAAAAAGAAAAACATAATCTTTTTGGGGTAGTAATTTTACTTTAAAATTTTTCTGTTAATTCTTTATCTGCTCGATCGTAAAAAAGTTCTTGATATGCTTCTTTTGTTACGGCATAAAGAGTAGGATCTTCATCGAGATGACTCGCTACTTGTAGTTGGAGGTATTTATGGATGTCGTCATCCACCGTATAGTAGTAGACATTGTTCGTCAAAGAGTGATTGCCGATGACTTCTAATGTGTCCATCTCATAATGTTGCCAGTCTTTTTGGTAATTTTGGAACATATCAATCATTTGATTTAATGTTAAATTCGTTCGCATGTTGTCTCCGACGATTTCAAGCAATTCAGGGATTTTTAGTACTGTTTTTGGTGTGTCTGCTTTTTCTAAAATAGCTTCAATTACTTGACGTTGACGAATGTTTCGTCCGAGGTCACCTTTTGGATCAACTTTTCGCATACGTGCATAATGGAGTGCCCGTTCCCCGTCTAAAAAGATACGTCCTTCGTCATATGTATGGGTTTCTGTACTCAATTCATTGCGTTGTTCAAAAGCAAATGGGTTGTCAACGTAAATGCCTCCAAATGCATCGACGAGTTGTCGCAAGCCATTCATATTCAGTTGAACGACGTAATCAATCGGTGTATCTAAGTATTGTTCGACTGTTTCGAGTGTCATTTCTGTACGTCCGTAAGCAAATGAATGGTTTAGTTTATCTGAAATCTCCATACCGGCAATCGGTACATACATATCTCTCGGTAAACTAAAAACGAAAATAGATTCAGTTTTAGGGTTAACGGAAGCATACATGACAGTATCTGCGCGACCTGGGTCTCCAGGACGATCGCCAATACCGAGTAATAACACATTGAATGGTTCTGTGATTGGGCGTACGTCTGGTCGATCTTCTCCCTTAAAATCGAGAGAGATCCGATCGGCGATAATTGCAGCTTTTTCATAATGGGTATACAAATATGTTGCAATTGTTGCTGGAATAAGCAAAGCCATCACAACACCAAAAATCAACCATTTTTTCATCATTTGTCTTCCTTACTATTTGAATTACTGACTGTGTGCTCTCATTTTCAGTAGATGCCGATGGAAAATAATGAAAAGAAAGCCATTTTGACGAATAGTCAATAAGATGAATATACAAAATGCTATGTCTTTTGTCAATGTTCTTTTGAAAATATATGAAGAGAGAAAACGTGATATAATAACGGAAAAGGAGGGTAAAGAGATGGAGACACATCAAGCGTTACGAACGATCACAACATTAAGCAGTATTTTATTTCTCGTCGCCTTTTTTGCCAAATACCTCTTTCCGAATCATTGGGGACCGGAAGTAACATTGTATTATTGGGTATTGACATTTCTCGCGATTGTAGCGATTGGGGCGCTCGTGACAAGAAAAATGATTGAACGAGAATTAGACAATCAAAAGGAATAGATGTCCATTGGTACAGTATTTTAGACCATTCATCAAGAAACAACCCTTTTTTTCTTATTCTTTCGTATAATGAAAAGAAAAAAGGAGTGGTCGGTATGATCATTCGTCGAGCAACGAAAGAGGATGTACGAGCACTTTGTGACGTACATGTCCAAAGTTGGAAAGAGACGTACCAAGGGATTGTCAAAGAAGAATATTTACGAGCGCTTCGTCCAGAAGATAAATGTGCTCTTTGGTCAGATGTTGTCGAAACAGAAGAAGTCTTACTAGCTGAAAGAGATGGAGAAGTTGTTGGATTTACATGTGCTGGTCGACAGCACGGGGATGATTATCCACAATACGAAGCCGAGCTGTATACGATTTATTTACTTGCGAAAGAACAAGGCTATGGAACCGGTGAGCAATTGTTTGAAGCCGCGGTTCAAAGCGTCAAGCGTCAAGGTTTGCGTTCGATGGTTGTATTCATTTTGAATAATAACCCGTCGACACAATTTTATGAAAAAATGGGTGCACGAAAAATTGATGAAATCGATGCAGTAATCGGGGACGATGTTTACAAAGAAGCGGTGTATGCATGGGAGACATTATTAGAGGAGTAGAGGACTATTATGAAACGAATGAGCAGTGCCATCATATTATCAAGTGTACTTTTATTAGGAGCATGTCAAGCAGATACAGAAGAAAAACCAGTCACAAAAGAAGAGACGGTTGCTTTTGAAGCTGGAAAATATGAAGTCGGAAAAGATCTTCCCGCAGGTGAATATGTCGTCATCACTGAACGAATGGGCCATGTCGAGATTAAAGATGAAGAAGAGATCGTCTTAGAAGAAATTTTGACCGATGGTGGGCATGATATCGTTCAGTTGCGAGATGGGATGGAATTGATCGTCGATAGGGCTGATATTTATCCGGTAGAAGAAGCACCATCATTGAAGCCAGAAGATGGAGTGTATACGAACGGCACGTATCGTGTAGGTCTCGATATTGAAGAAGGTGAATATGAAGCTATCAATGAAGAGCCGATCAACGGTCTCGTCGTCGTAGCTGAGAAGCGTCCGAGAAAAGAAGAAGAAACGTTGTTAAAAGAAGAAGTAGAAGAAGGAACACCAGTAAAAGTAACGCTTGAAAAAGGTCAATACGTGACACTTCATGGAGCATACATTCGAGTGAAATAGTATAAAAAGAAGCCGGGACATACTATGTCGGCTTCTTTTTGTTTCGTTTATTTTTAAAAGAGCTGTTTTTCCATTGTTACTATGATGAGCGGCTCTTCGTGTCGCGGGCTCACTTCTTCATTAACGATTGAATAACCGAGGCGTTCGTAAAGAGCGATATTACTGCGCTCTTTTTTTCGTACACCGCAGCGGATCAAAGGCCGCTTTTCGTGACGAGCTTTCTCTTCAACGAATGTTATGAGCGCTCGTGCAATCCCTCGATTTCGATACTGTGGAAGAACGCCGAGCCGTGAAAACATAAGAGCTTGCCCTTCAATAGTCGTTCGAACCGTTCCTACGGGACGCTGATTGAGGAGATATACATATGCTTCCGTTCCTGTAAGAAGTAGTTGTTCAATCGATTCGGGTGTCTCTTTGAGTGCGCTTGATGGAATGGTATCAGACGCATATTGAGCGAAACTTTCATGCAATAAGGCCGTTAGCAATTTAGCATCTTCCGTTTGTTTGATCACGTCATCCACTCTTTCATTATTCAGCAAATTTTTATGCGCGAGAAATCTCGCGACGGATTAGTTTTGTTCATCTGTAGAAGATTCTTTTTGTTTGTTTTTATAATCGAGCACTTTTCGTGTAATGAATGAAATGAAAACGACGAGTGCTGCAATGTTTAATGTCGTACGGAACCCATTACTGTCCATGCCCCATGTATCAGAAAACATAAATGCTAGTAAAAAGTTGAACATAACGACCATGAGTCCGAGCCATTCGACGAGTCGTAAAATTAATGATGTATTCATACAATCCTCCTTTTTCAAAAAGTATAACGGAAAGATACGAGGAGGAAAAGCCTCTTTATCGTTTTCGTACTTCTTGGATACCGATCAACGTTTTATCCGATAGAAGATTTCCTGATGAATCTTGAATATATCCTGTACGTTGTGCACGATAGTTAAGTCGGATTTTATTCATATCGAGTAAATTTTCAGCTAAAATGCCGTCGAATGTGATCGTCAACATATCGTCGCGTTTGTCAATCCGTTCAAGTGTCGTGCCGCGTCCATTGTTTGAGCTGTTCCATACGTGAAACGATGCAGCAATCGTTTGTTCGTTTCCAATTAGTCGGACAGGTTCAGTAAATGTAAGGTCGATTGTATCGTCTTCATATTCTCCTCTTGCGTGAAGTAAAATGGGCGCTGCCTCATCTTTCGTTCGAAGACGTGTTTTTGAAACATCCTCATAAATGACATTGTCGATATTTTCAATACGTATTTTATCATTAAACATTTCTGTACCGAGACTAGGAAAGGCATTTTCTTCAATTCTTATATCAAATCCACGGTCAAACCCTGTTTTGAAAATTGCTTGTCCTTCTGTCTTCACGATTAGTGTCGATCCTTTTACAGATGTGTTTAATGAGCGAGTGCTCGTTAAACGAGTTTCTGTGTAGGCACTTCTTGATTCAGTCGTTCGATACCCTTCAATGACGATATCGCGTTCTGATACACGTTCGATGAGGTCAGAAAAATGTAAATGAAGCTCTGATTCACTTTTTAATGTGACTCCAGTCAGTTTTGGAGGTTGTTTCGGATTTAGTTTACTTAGACGATATAAAAATTGAGCAAAATTACCTCGAGTAATGACATCGTGTGTTCCGTACCGAGTCTTCGTAATACCATTTGTAATACCATGTTGTTGTAAAGCGGCGACAGCTTCTTTATAACGAGGTCCTACATCAGTGAATGTCACTTTACTCGGGTCACCTTTTAAGTTATATACTCGCGCTACGATGAGTGCGATTTCCCCACGTGTTAGATGTTGCTTTGACCCGAAACGCCATTCAGTAATTCCATGCATATATCCTGAAGCTTTGAGTGCTCGAACATATTTATTATATTTTGCATCGACATCGACAAAGTCATGGGGAGGGTTATTGCGTAAATCAAGATTTAACGCAGAAGCAATCAAAGCAGAAGCATCTTCGCGTGTCACTTTTTCATGAACGCCAAACTGTCCTGTTGACCATTTTGGTGCTCCACGATCGAGTAAAAATTTGACTGCTTGTTGTTGGTGAGTAGGGACGTCAGTCATCGGCTCCATTTTTTTAGCAGCGTTTGCTAGCTCAGGTGTTGCCACCACAGATGTGCAAAGTAAGGCACCCGCTGCGCCGATCAATAAAGAACGTTTCATTCGAACTCCTCCTTTTTCTTTCATTATAGCAGACCGAGAAGAAATAACTTATGATACAATCAAAAAAGAGAAAAGTGAAAAGAAAGGAGTTTTTTATGGATCTATTGTTAATGACTGTCCTCATACTTATTACACTCGGTATTCTCGTTGGAATAACAGGAATCATTACAGCATTCCGCTACAAAGAATGGCAAACAGTGGGGTTAGTCGCATCAATCGTCGGTCTTATTCTTATTATGTCTGGTAGCTTTATCGTCGTATATATGAATCAACCAGAACGAGCAGTTTTGATAAAGGAAGAGGAAGAAGAAGTATATGACACGAGTGAAGAAATATACGTAAACAAAACGTATCCAACACTACGAAACATGGCAGAACAACTTGAAGAACTTTGGGCGACCCATTGGAAAGAGATGTGGCAAGATGCTTCATCTGAAAAAATTCGTATTACCGAAGTAACAGCAACATTACATACAGTAGACCGTGAATACGAGCGAGTTCAGCACGAATTGCACGGTGTACGTCAAGAAACGATGGATGATTTAAAAGAACCATTCAGTTTACGTGTTTGCGACTTGTTTGATGCACTCGACGACATCATTCAAGCACGTCAAGAAATTGTACAACAGACATTACCGATGCTTCGTCAAGGAGTAACAGAAGAAGGGATTGAGAAAATAGAACGAGCATTAGAAAAAGAGAGTGAAGCAATTAATCATTGGGAAAAGAAGGGGAAAGAGCTCGCTTTATTAGCTCGATCGACCCCGCGAAAAAAAACGATTTTTCATGAAACTGAACGAACAACACTGCCATTTGAATGGATCGATGCGTCGTTTTAAAAAAGAATCGAAAGGGTAGGGACTGTTAAAGGAGGAATTGTATGTATGCAGTCCGTTTACAATGTCTAATTTTACACCCGGCAACAAAACAATCACTCGGTAAGCAGACGATTACTGTCGAAGTTGATCGATTAGGAAAGGAACAATTCATCCAAGCAGCGCGTGAACGATTCAATAGTACGAATATTCGTGTCTTATCTTATCGGCTAGTCGGAATAACGAATTAAAAGGAAAAAGAGAAAGTAAGGAGTGCCTCGCTTTCTCTTTTTCCTTTTTTGGAATGGTAGGAGTTCATGAAAAGTCGTGGTATAATGAAGAAAAATTGACGAGAAGGATGAGAATAGTGACGATGACAACGAAAGATCATACCATTAGTGTATTACGATATATTCAACAACTCTTCCGCTTGAAGCAGTCGTCGGTACCTCCTGTTGAACGAGTCATTTGGCTTGACGAATATCAACGACTGTTTGAAGAGGAAGACATCATTGTCCGCATTGACAAAGGACAAGGGGAGCTTTATGAGGCATTGTTTTCTTATTATCAACAATTAGAACGTGCAAGTGAACGATACGAAATCGTTTTAGCGCTTGGTTACGTCCAGCGAGAAGCATTCGCCCGACACGTATTAACGACACCCGTGCATCTACAATTCCAAGCAGATCAAGGAGTATTCATCGTCCGTTTACCGAAAAAAGTAACATCATGGACTTTTGAAGAGCGTGCAGTACTTACAAATGAACAAGTTGTTGGCGCTTCTTACCAACAGTTAGCAGCGGCGTGGACAACTCCACAAACGTGGCACTCTGTCGATGAGCATCTTGATGAGTGGTTGCAATCATTCATTCACTTATATGATGCTAACGGGACATTTGTCACTAAACGAGAGAAATCTTCACAACGCGTCGTAATTTCACGCTCTCCTGCCTTACTTTTACGAGAGCGTGTTTCTGATGCGTTTGATGAAGCGTGCACAACAGCGATTGAACAAGTAGCAACAACTGGTCAAGTACCATTGAATGTACGAGCGCTTTTTGAGAAAGTAGAAACCTCGCCTTTCACGCGCCCAGAACGTTTCTATTTTCCTTTGCCGACAAACCAAGAACAACGTCGTATTTTAGAGACCTTATATGAGCAACCGAATGTGCTCGTACAAGGTCCACCAGGTACGGGAAAAACTCATTCGATTGCAAATATCGCCGCACACTTATTGGCGACAGGAAACCGCGTGCTCATTACGAGTGAAACACCAAAAGCTTTGCGAGTATTAAAAGATAAACTACCAGAAGCTTACCAACCTTTTTTTGTTGAAGTACTAGAACAAACCGATTCATTAGAACGAGTCGTTGAGACAATTATCAATGAAAAAGATACATTGGATAAGTATCAATTAGAAGAAGATATTCAAATATTGGAACGCCGAGTTGACCGTGTAGAAGAAGAATTACAACAAACACAAAGAAAATTACTCGAACTGCGTGCACAAGAAGGTCTTCACCATCAAATCAACCGTTCGTTTCATGGGACTCCAGAAGAAATCGCGCGGAAAGTCGTGCAAGAAGCGTCGCAATTTTATTGGTATCCTTTACCCGAAGAAGTGACGGAAGCGACTTTTGAAAAAGAGCGTCAATTAATGGATGAATGGTTCCATCTGCGAGAGAATTTAAAAAAGGCTCCAGAAGGTTCAACCGTTACGACACCATTAAAGGAAACGTTCGACTGGAAGACATTTCACGAACAACTCATGCGTGAACAAGAGCAGTACGAACAATTAAAACCATATGAGGAATCATTAGTCGAGGCATTTGAAAAGCCATTGTTTTATTTATCGAGTGGACAATTAATGGCCTTCGACGAGCAGTTGACAGAGGGGGAAAAGATATTACAGTCTCTTCATATTCATATGTATCCGACGATTGGAGAAGCATTAGATACAGTGTTTGAAGAAAATGTCGCTCAAGTGATCGCTTTACGTGATTCACTACAACTCGAGCTAGAACGAATGGAACGTTATTCATTATCGTTTAAAGAAGAACTTGTAACGGTTCCTGAAGATTTATCTGTCGAACGACTAGAAGCTATGACCGATGATTTAATGAGTTATTTAAAAGAGGGAGGAAAGTTAAAAGGACTATTTTTCACACCGAAACGAGTACGCCCTTATGAGCCTTATTTAGCGCAAATTCGCTATAATGATGTACCTGTCACACGGATCGAACAGTTGAAACATATTGATGCGTATGCAAAAACGAATGTTGCGCGTAGTCGTGTTCGTCAACAAGTCGCAGATTTATGTACAGATGTTCCGCTATCTCTCTGCATTGAAAGAACACGGGAGTACGTGGGAGAATTAACGAAAGTGATTCAGTTTGCAGAATGGAGAGAAAGTCTCCGGACGACTTACGACTTTTTACAATTTTCTTCACTTCAAGCAGCGACATTAAATACGTTACATGATAATGTACGAGCGGTACGTGTTATGAAAGATATGCAATTTTCTACGATGGCTATCGACACATTCGCTTCTGAATTAAAACAGTTCGGGCAAGAAACTCATACGCCTCTTTATATAAAATATGGTGAGGCGATTGAAGCGCGTGATGAAGAGGAAATGGCACAGTTTTCACGCTTGTACGAAGAAGGACTACACGCTTTACAATTGCGTGAACAATTAGAAAGAGTCGAACACCAATTAAAAGCACTTAACCCGAAGCTTTTCACATTGATGCAAGAAACATTTCATGATGAGCAGTGGAAGAGACGTCTCGATATGCATGAAGCACGGATCGACTGGAGTGAGGCGAAGTTATGGTTAGAAGCACATACATTATTAACAGATGAAGAAGAACGAACGACGTATGAACACCTGTATCATCGTCGTCAACAACTCCTTCAACAGTTAGGAGCGAAAAAGACGTGGCGTCATTTAGTAAGGACGATCACTCCTGAAGCATCGAAACATTTAAAAGGATGGATGCAAGCGATGCGTCGAATAGCGGAAGAAGAAGATCCACGACCTTTTGTAGAACAAGCAGAAGAGCATATGCAACAATGCCAAGAAGCAGTCCCAGCATGGATCATGCCTCTACATGAAGTGTTCGAACAATTTTCTATCCGACCGAATTTATTTGATGTCGTTATTATTGATGAAGCGAGTCAATCGTGGCATGATGCTTTGCTGCTTCATTACATTGCCAAACGTGTCATCATTGTCGGAGATGATGCGCAAATTAGTCCATCGATCATCGGTGTACGTCAAAAAGAGATTGAACAATTACAGATGAAACATTTTGCTAGTCTCGATCTTCCTTTTGTCCATTTACTTGATTTAAATCATTCGTATTTTGATTTTGCATATACAATGACACAACAGACGATTACTTTACGTGAACACTTCCGTTGTATGCCAGAAATTATCGGTTTTTCTAATCAAATTGCTTATCCGCATGCGCCATTGTATCCATTACGTACATTTACAAATGATCGACTTTCTCCTATTGAGAAGGTCTATGTAGAAGGAGCAGAGCGGAAGAAGAAAGTAAATAAAAAAGAAGCGACAGCGTTATTAGAACAAGTCGAACGAATGTTACGAGACCCACGTTATGATGAGATGACATTTGGTATCATTTCTCTTACAGGAAAAGAACAAGCTGCTTGGATTGAAAAACAAATTCGTCAACGATTACCGGAAGAGGAAATAGAGCGTCGTCGTCTCATTGCGGGAGATGCTTATACCTTCCAAGGAGACGAACGTGACGTTATTTTACTTTCAATGGTCGTGACAGAAGAAGATAACTTGCGGGCTCAAACTCAAAAGCAAATTTATGAACGTTATAATGTTGCTACGAGCCGTGCGCGTAATCAGTTATGGGTCTTTCATTCTGTCCGTCGAGAAGACTTGCCGAGTGAACAATGCTTACGTCATCAACTATTGACTTATTGTGACAGCTATCCTGTTATTCAAACGAATCGTGAAGACGCTCCTTCAACATTTGCGGTCGATATTTATGATGTTTTAACTAAAAATCGTTATACTGTATATCCGTCTTACCCTGTAGCGAAAGAAACGATTGACCTCGTCGTTGAAAAGGAAGGCCGTCGAACAGCACTCTTTTGCCGCTCTGCGGAAACGAGTAGTGATTTACATGAATTGAAGCGTCAATGGTATTTCGAGCAAATGCTTCGTCGTGCAGGATGGCGAGTAGCTTTCATACGAGCAAGTAGTTTTTATCATGAAGTAGAACGAGGAAAAAATGAATTACTTCAATTTCTATAAGAAAAAAGCGATGAGTCTTGATGGCTCATCGCTTTTTCATGTCAACATTGAACTACTACTAGGCTAAAGCCTAGTAGATTCCTATCTAATTCTTTCTTTAATTGTGCTAATTGAGAAGAACAAGTTGTATACGTCAAACCTTTACCTGTTTCTTCGTATGCATCTTTCTATTTAGCTAAAAAGTGATTAAATACAAAACGAGAACAACCTATCGTTTTAGCAATTAATACTTCTTGTTTTTTATTTGGATATATACGAAATTTATATGCTTTATGAATCAGCATTGCTTTTCACCTCCTCTTTATATTTACTAAAATTATATGTAAATTTAGTAA